>DATBIU010000021.1:0-4219 GCA_036556765.1 Gemmatimonadaceae bacterium
ATGATGACGAGGCCGCGATCAGACACGACGCCGCCGCTCCATCAGGATTCCCCCGGCGATGAGGGCGAGCGTCAGCATGAGGGCGATGACGGTGATGACCTTCCCTCGCGCGTAGCTTGAATCGGCGAATGACAGCTCCACCCGCTGCGCTCCCGCGCTGAGGGGAACGCCGATGAGCGTGTAGTCCGCTCGCGCCACCGAAGCCGGGCGCCCGTCGACGGTGGCGCTCCAACCGGGATACCAGTTCTCGGACACGATCAGCGCCGAGCCGTCAGGTGCCGGCTGGTCGAGCGCCACGTGGATCTGGCGGGGCGATGGGTAGGAGACCCGCGCACGAATCGCCAGCGGCTCCGGCGTCCCGGAGATCGCCCTTCCCTGCACGGCGCTCGACGAGTCGAACAGGGCAGCGCGGCGAACGTCGAACGACGGGTTCATCACGGTCGAGCGAATCGCGTCCGCGGACGCCTCGGCGATCAGCGGCGCGACCCACGCGGCGGGGTTTGGCTCGTCGAGCTCGAACAGCCACACCTCATTCCCCGACGCGTTTTGCACGGGCCCCACACGCCGAATGAACCGCATTCCAGGGAGCTGCGGGTGCGCGGGCGGCAGCTCGCGGTCCACCAGCCAGAAGCGCACGTTGGTGAGGCGGCGGAACTCTCTCTGGAAGAGGTTCGGGCCTATCGCGGGAGACTTTGCCCCAGCCAGCTCGACCCATCGCTGGAGCTCGTTTCCCTGGTGTCCCGTCACCGCCCGAACGCGGTGTACCATGAGCGCATCACCGCTGAACACGGGATCCGGCGCGTCCGGGATGCCACGCGCTGAGAGCGAAACCGCCATCACGCGTCCCGGCTCCTCGAGAGTCTTGAGGTATTCGATCGTCGGGTCGCTCGCGTACAGCTCGCGCGCGGGCGGAGAGAACCGGAAATAGCGACGCTCCACCGTCCACAGGTCGGCTGCCGCCAGCGCGACGAGCGCCGCGGCGAGGGCCATTCCTGAGAGCCGCCTAGACGCGCCCGCCCAGAGGACTCCGATAGCGAGGGCAACGAAGAGGAATGATCGCAGCGCTCCCCCGATCAGTGCCCCCGAGTTCCGCTCGACAAGAGCATATCGCTCTGGAGGCGCGAGTGACTGGGCGACCGACGTGAGCGCTCCCCCGCCTGCCAGAACCAAGATCAGGACGGCGAATACCCCCCAGCCGATCAGGTAGCCGCGCTTCGCCCCCTCCCGTAGCAGGCGCTCGACGCCGATGGCGGCGAACACCGCGATGGCGAGCTGCGCGATGAAGAAGATCATGGCCGGCGCACGCACCACCTTCATCATCGGAAGCAAGTACCACAGCCGGTAGAAGGGGGTGTGCCCGCCTAACGCCACCAGTGTGGCGATGACACCCGCGACCCCCCAGAACCAGACCTCCCTGCGCCGTCCGGAGGCGCCGATGGCGAGACCGGCGACCAGCAGCACCACGGCGCCGACGTACTCGCTGTGGAGCTTGATCGGGTTGCGTCCCCAGTAGTCCTCGATGAATCCGGAGAAATGCGGCAGATAGAAGTTCAGCATCTCCTCGGGCGGCATCGAGTACGACGTCGCGTACTCGTATCCACGGGCGACGCCGCGCGCGGCGTAATCGAGATACGCGTAAAACGGGAGGAACTGCACCGCGGCCACCGCGAGGCCGAGTGCCGCCGCGCCGCCGGCGATGAGCACCCTCCGCGTCGCGACCGCTCGCACCGGCGGCTCCTCGCCGCCCCGGAGCGCGATCCAGATCGTGAAAGGAATGCAGAGCAGCGCGAGGTAATACACCATCTGGTTGTGCGGCGTCAGGATCGCCAGCCCCGTCACGAGCGCGATCATTCCCCACGCCCACGCGCGCCCATCGCGCACGGCGCGCACGATCATCCACAACAGGAGCGGAGCCAGCGCGCTCACGTACATCTTGCCGTCGTGCCCGGGCGAAACGAGCGACGCGACCTGCCCGCTCATCGCGTACGTCACTCCCGCAAACAGCGCGGGCCAGAACGCGAAGCCGAGCGCACGCACGAGGCCGAACGCGAACAGCCCGGCGAGCCCGAGGTGCACGAGAAAGGACCACGTAATGGCGACGTCGACCGGCAGCAGCAGCCTGAGAATGAAGGTCGGGTAAAAGACGTCGCCGTGTTGAGCGGCGATCGGGATGCCTCCAAGGATGTACGGATCCCATTGCGCAAAGCCGCCGGTGGCGCGCAACTGCTCCGCGCCAAAAACGCGATACGCGTAACCGGTGTTGAACTGGTCGCTCATCGCATTGACCAGAAAGTCACCGGCCACCGCGCGGTAGCCGAGAGCGAGCACGCACATCCCGAACACCAGTGACGCCCACACCCACGGGAGACGTGGGGTGTCGTCGACTACGCGTTCGGGACGACCTTCAATCGTGCGGGCCATGCGGTGACACTGGTGGCGGGTGTGGGTTCATCAGCGCGACCAAGCTACGCAGGCCGCGCCGGTTCGGGCAACCGCGCTCCACGAAGACGCGCGCGCGCAGCGTTGCGCGTGGCGGCGACCCCGATCAACTTAGCGTTCTCCCCGCTGCACCGAGCCTCCTCACGACCGGGCATGAGCACTCCAGACGTTCGCGCGTACTATGAGGACTCCTATCACTTCGATGAAGATGTCGAGCGCCCCAACTTTCAGCGGCTGTGGCGCGCTCTGCGTTTTCTCGAACCGCTGCAAGGAGCCGCGTTTCTCGACCTCGGATCGGGCGTGGGATGGGCCACCAACCTCGCGCTGTCGCGCGGCGGGGCAGGTCTTGGAGTGGGGCTCGACTTCTCAGGACGCGCTCTGGCGAGCGCGAAGCGCTTTACACCCGGTGGATCCTGGGTCCACGCTGACGGCGCTCGGCTTCCCTTCGCCGAGGCATCGTTCGACCGCGCGTTCTCGTTCGGATCGCTCGAGCATTTCCCCGACGTGCGTGGCGGCCTCCGTGAGCTGCATCGCGTGCTGAAAGGCGGCGCGCTGGCGGTGGTCGTCGTCCCGAATTTCTGGGTGCGCACCGATCAACCGCTGGAGTTCCGAGCGACGCGTCGAGGATGGACGCAGCTTCTGACCGAATCCGGATTCAGCGTGGTGCGCGTCGGAACCGACTGGGGGCCGTCGATCCTCAAGAATCGGAAGCCGCTCCGCGTCGTGCTGCGCGTGCTCGTGAGGCTGGTCTCCCTCGTCCCCGCGCTGCGGTATCAGTTCGTCTTCGTGGTACAGAAGACCGTCCGGTAACGACACAGGCGATCGGGAATCCTGACCACCTCGCGGGCCCGAATGGCGACATCTCCTCAACGAATGTAGGTCACGTACCCGCCCTCGTTCGCGACCACGGCGATGCTGCCCGCCTGGTTGAACGCGATGCGCCGAGGGGTTCCCCCGGTGGCGATCCGTTGCACGACAGTCCGCGTCGCGCGCTCGATGACGGCCACCTCGCCCCGAGACAGCAGGCTCACGTAGAGCTGGCTCTGGTCGGGCGTCATCGCCATCCCCCACGCGTTCCCCCCAACTGGAATCGACGCGAGCCTGGCGCCCGTGCCAAGGCTGAATACATCCACCCTCTGAAGGGTCTGGTCGGCGACGAACAGCTCAGTGCCGTCGAGCGACACGACGACCTCCTGCGCAAGGCCCCCAGTGACGAAAGTGCGAGCGACGGTCATCGTCCGCGTGTCGATCTCGACGACGGTTCCTCCCGTGAACGTGCTGACGTAGACGAGGTCGCCGTTCGGATGGAAAGCCAAACTCTGCCCGGTACCTGCGAGCGCCACCGATCTCAGCGTGACGCCCGTGACGCGGTCGACCTCGTACAACCGGTTCGAGTTGGTGACGACGTACAGTCGCGTGTCATCCGCGTTCGTGATGACTTCGAACGGGTCGCCGGTAACCGCGATGGTCGAGATCTGTGTGTTGCTCGCCACGTCCACGATGCCGATCGTCCGGCTGAACTGGTTCGCCACGTACGCCCGAGTGCCCGCGGCGTTGAATGAGACGTCCGTCGGTGTGCTGCCGACGACGACGCTGCCCGCGACGCCCAACGTTGGCAGGTTGATCCGGGCGAGACGCTGGTTGTCCAGCTGCGTGACGTAGACGACATCGGCGCTGGAGATGCCGACGGCGTAGGGCCTCGCCGGAAGCGGCTCGGTCCGCTCGATCACGCCTTCCAGCGTGGACTGCCCGAAGGCGCTCAGCGTGAAGGTGACGGCCT
>DATBIU010000022.1:0-1785 GCA_036556765.1 Gemmatimonadaceae bacterium
GGCGTACCGCGCATACAGTGCTCCGGAAACGTCTCCCGGAAGTCGGGGGTCGCCGACAGCTCGCGATGCCCCGGCTCGTGATCGTCGGCGGTGGCGACGATACGGATGCCGCGCTCGTGCGCGTAGTCCGTGAGCCGCTTCAGGTTCGACTTGATGGACTCCGCGTCCGGCACGTAGAGCTTGCCGGACGCATCCATGAAATCGCGCTGGGTGTCGACGTCCCAGAAGATCGTTCGTGAAGCCACGTGCTCACCGTCGCGGCCGCTCTTCCCTCTTGAAGAGGAACGCGCAATCCTCGAGGCGTGCTCCCTTGGCGTCGGCGACGGCGAACCGTCCCCCGGAGTAGATGGCGGCCGAGCCGTAGGAGCCATCCTTGGCGATCGCGTAGAAGTTGAGGTCGAAGCGCGGGCGACCGCGGTCATCGAGCAGGCGGCGCTCGGTCATCGCCACCACGCGCTCGAGCGTCGCGAGACAGGCCTGCTGCGGGGTGAGGCCGCGACGCATCCCTTCGACGGTGAGAAACGCGCCGCAGACTTTGATGTTCGCCTCCCCGCGACCGGTCGAGCCCGCCGCCCCGACCGTGTTGTCGCAGTACTGCCCCGCTCCGATGATCGGCGAGTCACCCACGCGCCCGGGAATCTTCCACGACAGCCCGCTCGTCGTCGTGACCGACGCGATGTCACCGGCCGCGGTCACCGCATTCATGTTGATCGTGCCGGTGGAGAACTTGATCACGATGTCGTCGTCGTGATCGAGCCAGTTGTCGTTCGGGCTGATGCGCGCCTTCCAGCGCAGCCAGTCCTGGCGCGATTCCTCGGTGAGCAGGTTCTGCTCCTTGAATCCCATCTGCAGCGCGAAGGCCTTCGCGCCGGGGCCGACGAGGAGAATGTGGTCGGTGTAATCCATCACCGCCTTGGCGACGAGCGACGGCGTCGCGATCCCTTCCAGCGACGCCACCGCGCCGGCGCGTCGCGTCGGCCCGTGCATGCACGACGCATCCAGCTGCACCACGCCGTCGGCATTCGGCAGCCCACCGAGCCCCACCGACTGGTCCTCGGGGTCGAGCTCCTGGATGTTGACGCCGGCGATCGCGGCGTCGAGCGGGTCCGCGCCCTTCACGAGCATCTCGTGCGCTCGCGCGACACCGCGGAGGCCGTTCGCCGAGGCGACGACCGCCGGTCGCGCGGCAGCCGGAGTCGGCGGAATCGGATGGGCGTCGGCGCTCGCGACGCGTCCGAGCGACAATCCGGCGGCCGCGGCGGCCCCGGTTTCGAGAAAACGTCGGCGGGACAGCGAAGTCATTGTGGACCTCGTGAGGGTGAGGTCAGGAATCTGTGCCCGCGGCGGGGCGGCGGCTACCCGGTTCCACCAATGAGCTTACATGCCAATGGCTAGCAGGCGGCCGGGCGCGGCCAGTAGCTTCCATGCACCATGACGACCGCCCTGGCCGACCGCCTGCGCGCCTTCTCGTTCTTCAACGGGTTTCCGCAGGAGAACCTCTGGCATCTCTCGCGTCGCATGCGGGAGCGCACCCTCGACGCGGACGAAACGATCTTCCGCGAGGGGGATGCACGCCATCTGTTCGGCATCATCGTCACCGGGAGCGTCGGCATCGAGAAGCGCCGCGGGGACCGCGTGGAGCGGCTGGCGACGCTCGGCGCGGGGGAAGCGCTGGGCGAGGGCATCCTCCTCGACGACTCGCCGCACGGCACCAGCGCGCGGACACTCGAGCGCACGGAGCTCGCGTACCTCGAGGCGGCCGACATCCAGGAGATCCTGAAGGAC
>DATBIU010000023.1:0-12210 GCA_036556765.1 Gemmatimonadaceae bacterium
TCGACGACGACGAACATCGCGGCGCGCTCGCGCTCGAGAATCGGCAGCAGAAACTCGCCGACGACGTCGATCGAGAGCGGGGGCCGGTCGCCCTCGAGATCGCGCAGCCACCGCGGGTACTCGCGTCGGATGTAGGCCGCGAAGTCGCGCCGCATGGTGGGATACAAGCCTTCCAGCGACTCGTGCAGCCCCATCTCGCCGATCTGCGTGAGCTCGATGTCCCAGTCGACGAGCTCGCCATAGCGCTCGATCCACCCGCGCCAATCGAGAGCGTGGTCGCGCTCGTTCTGGAGGGCGCGAAAGCGCTCGACGAACTGCCGCGCCACCGCCTGCTGCCGAATCTGCGGCCCTTCGAGGATGCGCGTGACGACCGTGAGCACCTGGCGGGGATTGATCGGCTTGACGAGGTAGTCGTTGATGTTGGCGCCGATCGCCTCGCGCATCGTCGTGTCTTCCTCGCTCTTCGTGACCATCACGATCGGAAGGGCGGGATCGACGTCGCGCAGCTCTCGAAAGGCCTCCAGGCCGCGCTTGCCGGGCATCTGCTCGTCGAGGAGCACGAGCCCGTAGGGGCGCCGACGCAGCATCTCCACCGCGTCATCGGCGTTGGTGGCCGAGTCGACGTCGTAGCCTTTGTCACGCAGGAAGATGCGGTGCGACTCGAGCAGGTCCGCCTCGTCGTCGACCCACAGGATGCTCTTCACGGGAAGGGGCATGGCTTCGGAATCTAACGGTCGTGGAGAGATCCGGGGACCGTGCTCGACGTGCTCCAGGTGCTCGAGGTGCCCGAGGGGACTGCTCTTCCCTCGAGCACATCGAGCACCTGGAGCACCTATATTCTTGCCGTGCTTCCCCCCTTCGCCGTGCCCCCCATTCGCTTTCCCTTTCGTGCGCTCGCGGCGCGCGCGGGACGTGCGCCGCTCGGCGGGGAGCGCGAGGTGGCGATGGCTGTGCTCATGGTGGCGCGGCTGTCGTGCGATGCCGTGGGAAACGGGGCGGTACCCGAGGAGCAGCGCCGCGAGCGAGCGACCGCCGCCAAGGCGTGGCTCGCGTCCGTCGCCGTGCCGGCGCGAGCACGGCCGGCGCTCGCGCGGGCGCTCGACGCGACGGCGTGCGACCGGGAGGCACTCACGACCGCGATCGACGAGCTGGCGAAGGTCGCCACGGCCTGGCTCGATGAGGCCAGCGTGGCCGAATTGCGTGGCGTAACCGCCGCACCGTTCGTCAATCCACGATGACCCGGATCACCGACCTCTCGCCCCTGGGGCGCGTCATGCGACGCGTGGACGCCGTCTCCGATGGCGCCCCGGCGCCGGACACGATCGCGACCGGATTTCCCAGCCTCGACCGGGCCATCGGCGGCGGCGCGCGCCGGGGCGACCTCGTCATCATCGGCGGTGATGTCGGCGTCGGAAAGTCGGCGCTCGCGCTCGCGATCGCGCTCCGCGCGGCGCACAACGGCCAGGCGTCGACGTTCTTCACCGGCGAGGCGAGCACGGAGCGTGTGATCGAGCGAGCGCTCGCGCTCGAAGGCCGCGCCCGCATCGATGACATCCGCGGCGGAACGCTCGACGAGGCTACACGCGCCTCGCTCGGTGCCGCGGCGGTGCGACTTCGCGAGCGCATGCCCGATGTGTACGGACTCCCGGGCGCGGGCGTCGATGCGCTGGCGCTGGAGCTCCGCTCCCTCGCCGACCCCGCGCTCGTCGTCATCGATCCGCTCCAGGCGCTCGCCGTCGGCTCGACGACGCAGGACGAGCAGTTCGCGCACTCCATCCGTGAATTGAAGCGCGCGGCGGTGGAGCTCAACATCGCCGTCCTGCTCACCGCGCATGCGCCCTACCTCGTATCCGCGCGCGCCAACCCCCGTCCGACGCTGGCCGACCTGGGAGCGCTCGGCGCCCCCGGGCAGCACGCCGACATCGTGCTGGGGCTCTTCCGCGAGGAGCTGTACCCCGCCCTTCAGGGCGCGGAGGGGGCGACCGAGCTCGCGATCCTGAAGAATCGCAACGGGCCGAGTGGGATGTACGTGGATCTGTACTTCTACAAGCAGTGGGTGCGGTTCGAGGATATGGCTGAGTAGAGGGCGCTAAGGGCGCTGAGGGCGCTAAGGGCGCTAAGGGCGATGGGGAAGTGCTCCGCCACTGCCCTTAGCGCCCTTAGCGCCCTTAGCGCCCCTTCCACTTATATTTCCCGCCACACCAACCTTCGCCTCCGCCATGGCCGGTCACAGTAAGTGGAAGCAGATCAAGCACTACAAGGCCGCCGCCGACGCGAAGCGCGGGGCGCTGTTCACCAAGCTCATCCGTGAGATCACGGTTGCCGCGAAGTCGGGCGGCGGCGATCCGGATGGGAATCCGCGGCTGCGCACGGCCATCGAGGCGGCGCGGGCGGCGTCGATGCCCAAGGACAACATCGAGCGCGCGATCAAGAAGGGCACCGGAGAGCTCGAGGGCGTCAGCTATTCCGAGATCACGTACGAGGGTTTTGGGCCTGGCGGCGTCGCCATTCTCGTTCACACCCTGACCGACAATCCCACGCGGACCGTGGCCGACCTGCGCCACAAGTTCTCGCGGCTCGGCGGCAACCTGGGTGCATCGAACTCGGTGGCGTGGATGTTCGAGCGGAAGGGCCAGATCTACGTCGACGCGACCCGCTTCAGCGAGGACGCCGCGCTCGAAGCGGCGCTCAACGCCGGCGCCGAGGATCTGAAGCGGGAGGGCGAGCAGTTCATCGTGACGACCGATCCCACCGCGCTGCACCAGGTGAAGGGCGCGCTCGAAGGCGCCGGCATCGCCATCCAGGAGTCGGAGATCGCGAACATTCCGAAGAACACCGTCCGCGTCGAGGGCAAGACCGCCGAGCAGCTCCTCAAGCTGCTGGAGGAGGTCGAGGATCTCGACGACGTCCAGAAGGTGGCGGCGAACTTCGACATGGACGTGAGCGAGATGGCGGGGGAGCTACAATGAGGAACGAGGGATAAGGCGTGAGGGGTTCGATCGAATCGGCTCCGGCTCTGAATCCAGTCCCTCGGAATTCCTCACTCCTCGGTCCTCATTCCTCATGCTCGTTCTAGGCATCGACCCCGGCACCGCCGTCACCGGCTACGGTGTCGTGCGCGGAGAGCCGTTCGGGGCGCTCGCGCTGGTCGAGTGCGGAGTGATTCGCACCAGTGCGCGCGATCCGCTGCCCGTTAGGCTTCGCGAGATCTACGAGGACGTGCGGGCCCTCATCGACCGGCTCAAGCCCGATGCGCTGGCGGTCGAGGACGTGTTCTACTCGCGCAACGTGCGCACCACCGTCGTCCTCGGCCATGCGCGCGGCGTGGTGCTGCTCGCGGGGGAGCAGGCGAGTCTCCCCGTCCACGAGTATCCGCCGGCCGAGATCAAGAAGGCGGTCGTCGGGACGGGGGCCGCGACCAAGGAGCAGGTGCAGTTCATGGTGACGCGGCTGCTGCGGCTTCGCGCGGCGCCGCAGCCGAGCGACGCCGCCGATGCCGTGGCCACCGCGCTCGCGCACGTCATGACGGCCCGCCTGCCCCGGCTCGGCGAGCTGGAGCCGGCGGCGACGCTCTCGCTGGGTGCGCGCTCGATGCGCGGGCGGAAAACGTGATCGCGCACGTCCGCGGACGGCTGGTCGCCAAGGATCTCGACCGCGTCGAGATCATGACGTCTGGGGGCACGGGCTACGAGCTGTCGGTGCCACTGTCCGTGTACGAGACGCTGCCGAAGGTGGGTGATGACACGTCGCTGCACACGCACCTCGTGGTGCGCGAGGACGGATGGCAGCTGTTCGGATTCGCGACCGTCGTCGAAAAGCGCGTCTTCCAGCGGCTCCTCACCGCGTCCGGGATCGGGCCCGCCCTGGCGCTGGGGATGCTCTCCGCCCTGTCGGCCGACCGGCTGGTTCGCGCGATCCGCGAAAAGGACCTGGCGACGCTTCAGGGCGTTCCGCGCGTGGGGCGCAAAAAGGCCGAGCGGCTGATCCTGGACCTGGCCGACAAGCTCGATGACGTGCAGGGCGATGTCGCCGGCATGGCGCGGCCGGACGGCGCGGGCGCGGACGATGCCGTTCGAGCGTTGGTGTCGCTCGGCTACGCGTCGGTCGATGCGGAAAAGGCCGTTCGCGCGGCCCTGGATGAGGGAGGGCGCGGGCTGTCGGCTCCGGAGCTCATCCGCCGGGCGTTGGCAAAAGTCAGCACTCGGTAAGGAAGAGCGTCACGCTCAACGAAGGGCCCATTTGGGGCGTATCATCTCGATGATCCTTCCACTCCTGATTCTCGGCCTCGGCGTTGCGTCGCAGGACACCCTGCGCCTCTCGCTGCCGGAGGCCGTCACGATCGCGCTTCGCGAAGCCGATGAGGTGCGGCGCGCCAATGCCGACGTCTCGATCACCGAGGCGCAGGTGACGACGTCGCGAGCCAGCGCGCTTCCGCAGCTTCGATTGACCGGGACGTACAACCACGTGCTGGCGAACGCCCGTGCGCGCGCCGTCAACCAGGTGTTCAACCAGCCGAACACGTACAACGTCAACGCGAACCTCTCGCAGACGCTCTTTCAGGGCGGGCGGGAGTTCGCCTCCTGGCGCGCGGCGCGACGGGTTCGTGAGGCGGCCCGGCTCACCGCCGGCGAGACGAAATCGGAAGTCGCCGTCGGTGTGTTGCGCGCGTACCTCGAGGCGTCGCTCGCCGAGCGATTCGAGAGCATTCGTGGCGAGAACCTGATTCTCGCCAGCCAGCGAGTCGAGCAGTCGGAGCAGCTCTTCACGGCGGGGCGGGTGGCGCGGTACGACGTGCTCCGCTCGCGTGTGGAGCGCGCCAACCTCGAGCCGCTCGTCATCCAGGCGCGCAACGATCGCGAGATCGCGCTGCTCGAGCTGCGGCGACTCCTCAACCTGCCTCCTGACGCGCCGATCCGCCTGACGACGACGATCGACTCCTCGAGCGTCTCGATGATTCTCGCCGCCTCCTCCCAGGACGACTTCGATGGAAGCAATCGTGCCTCGGTCCGTGCGGCCGAGCTGACGGCGCGCGCGCGCCGCGACGCGATCGCGGCGGCGCGTGCCGACTGGCTGCCCACGATCACGGTGTTCTTCCAGTCGGGCGTGCAGGCGTTTCCGCAGAGTGGGTTCCCGCCGGGACGCGGGGAGACCTCGCCTCGCTTCTGCCCCGAGGGCTCGCCCGCTGATCGTTCCTGTCAGAACGGTGGCTGGTTCGGCGATCGCACGCTCGGCCTCAACTTCTCGTGGCCGTTGTTCGATGGGCTGCGCGCGAAGGGGGCGATCGATCTCGCGCAGGCACAGCACGAGATCGCCGAGATCGCGCTCGCGCAGGAGCGTGAGGCGGTGGCGCTCGAGATCGCGCGGGCGCGCGCCGAGATGTCGCGATCCCGTGCGGTGTTCGCCGCGCGCCGGCAGACGGTGTCGGAGGCGGACGAGGCCTTCCGTCTGGCGTCGCTTCGCTACTCGCGCGGGATCGGCACGTCACTCGAAGTCTCGGACTCGCAGCTGCAGCTTCTCATCTCACAGACCGACGAAGCGCAGAGCGCGGTCGATCTGTATCTCGCCGCCGCGGAGCTGGCGCGGGCGCTGGGCCGCCCCATTCCGCTCCCGGGTGGCACCGTCATTTCGCCACACACGACAGCCAATGCACCATAGAGCGCTCGCGCGACGCACCGCTTGTCTCATCGCTGTGGCCGCGAGCGTCGCCTGCGGCAGCGGCAAGGAAGACCAGGCCCAGGCCGCCCAGGGACCGAATGGCGGTGGCCGGCCCAGTGGCGCCGGCGCCGGCGGACCGTCCGTCGCGTTATCGAGTGAGGACGTCGCCACGGCCAAGCGCGCCCCGATCGAGGAGAGCGTGCCGCTCACCGGCGACCTGCGACCGATCGAGACGGTCGACGTGCGCGCGCGGATCGAGGGGGACATCACCGGCGTGTACGTCCGCGAGGGCGCCAGCGTGCGCCAGGGTCAGCTGCTCGCGCAGTTCGAGGCGGCCGATCAGGAGAGCTCGCGGCAGAGCGCGATCGCGTCGCGAGTCGCGGCACAGTCGGCGCTGTCGACGGCGGAGTGGAATCTCGAGCAGGCGCGTGAGCTGCTGAAGGCGGGCGCCGTGCCGGAGCGCGACGTTCGCGCATCGGAGCAGGAAGTCGCGTCGGCACGCGCGCAGCTGGCGGCGGCGGAGGCGCAGGTCCGGGCCGCGTCGACCGAGGCGCGGGATACGCGAGTGGTCGCGCCGACCACGGGCATCCTCGAGCGCCGCTTCGTGGAGAGCGGCGAGCACGTGACGCGCGGGACGCAGCTCTTCACCGTCGTCCGCACCGATGCGCTCGAGCTAGCGGCGACGGTTCCGGCCAGGTACGCGAGCAACGTCCGCACCGGGCAGATCGCGCGGTTCGTCGCCGATGGGCGCACGATCGAGGGGCGAGTGGTCCGCGTGAGCCCGACGATCGACCCGGCGACGCGCTCGATCACCGTGTACGTGCAGGTCGCGAATCCGTCGGGCGCGCTCAAGGGCGGCACGTTCGTGTCGGGACGCGTCGTGGGGCGGTCGGTCGCGCAGGCGCTGGTCATTCCGGGGGCTGCCATCCGTCAGAGCGAGAGCGGCAGCCCGTACGTCTACACCATCGAAGGGGAAACCGTGGCGCAGAAGCCGGTGCAGATCGGCATCGTCGACGATGCCACCGGGATCGTCGAGATCAGCTCGGGTCTCGAGGAAGGCGAGCGTGTGATCGTGGGCAACGTGGGCACGCTCGGCCGCGGCATGCAGGTGCGCGTCGTCGATACCGACGACCGGCCCACACGACGTTAGGCGGAGACCTCCATGTTTCTCTCTGACGTCTCGATCAAGCGGCCGGTGTTCGCGACCATGCTCATGGTCGCGCTCATCGTGCTCGGCGTCGTGTCGTACCAGCGGCTGGCGATCGATGAATATCCCGACGTCACCTATCCGGTGGTCGTCGTGCAGACGACGTATCCCGGCGCGTCCCCCGAGGTGATGGAGCGCGAGGTGTCGCGCCCGATCGAGGAAGCGCTGAACACCGTCCAGGGGCTGTACGAAGTCACGTCGACCTCGTTCGAGGGCAGCTCGCTGGTGCGCGTGCAGCTCAACCTCGGCGTCAACGTGATGGAGGCGCAGCAGGATGTGCAGGCGAAGGTGGCGCGCATTCGGCGCCAGCTCCCGCGCGACATCGACGATCCGATCATCATCCGCTTCGATCCCAACGAGCGGCCGATCATGTCCATCGCGATTCAGAGCCCGGATCGGCCGCTGCGCGAGCTCACCGACATCGCCGAGGAGATCATCGCGCCCCGGCTCGAGGCCATTCCGGGCGTCGGCGGGGTGAACCGCGTCGGCGGCGTGGAGCGCCAGATTCGCGTGCAGCTCGATCACGCCGCGATGCGCTCGTACGCGGTGAGCCCGACCCAGGTATCGGCGGCGCTCGAGCGCGAGAACCAGGAGGTTCCCGCGGGACGGGTGCAGTCGGGCCAGACGGAGCGGCTGGTGCGCGTCACGGGACGCGTCGTCGAGCCCGCCTCGTTCGCCAACATCGTCGTGGCAGTGCGCGACAACGTGCCGATTCGACTGTCCGACATTGCCACGGTCGTCGATGGAACGGCCGACCAGCGCAGCGCGGCGCGATACAACGGCGCTCCCGCGGTGGCGCTCGACCTCCTCAAGATCTCCGGCGCGAACACGGTGAACGTGGCCGATGCGGTGCGCGTCGTCGTGGACGAGCTCAGCGAGCAGATGCCGTCCGACATCAAGCTGGCCGTCATCCGCGACGACTCGCGTCGCATCCGCGAGGCGCTCAGCGACGTCCAGCTCACGATCCTGCTCGGCGCCGTGCTGACGATCGCCATCATCTACCTGTTCCTGAACTCGTGGCGATCGACGGTGATCACCGGGCTCACCCTGCCGGTGAGCATCATCTCGGCGTTCTTCATCATGTGGGTGTTCGGCTTCACCGTGAACACCATGACGCTGCTCGCGCTGTCGCTCGCGATCGGTCTTCTGATCGACGACGCGATCGTGGTGCGAGAGAACATCGTCAGGCACATCGAAATGGGCAAAGATCACTACCGCGCGGCGCGCGAGGGCACGAGCGAGATCGGTCTCGCCGTCACCTCGACCACCCTGGCGGTGGTGGCGGTGTTCATCCCGGTCGCGTTCATGGGCGGGATGATCGGGAAGATCTTCCTTCAGTTCGGCGTCACGGTCGCGTTCGCCGTGCTCGTGTCCCTGTTCGTCTCGTTCACACTCGATCCGATGTTGTCGAGCGTGTGGGCCGATCCGGAGGTTGAGCACGGGGCCCAGGCCGGGGGACCCGAGTCGCAGTCGCGGCGCAAGGTCGGGCGATTCTCGATTCGACGGATCGCGTTCGCCTTCAACGATCGCTTCGAGCGGCTCGCCGATCGCTATCCCCGGTGGCTCGAATGGGCCCTCAGGCGCCGTGGCACGGTGATGGGGATCGCCGCGGCCTCGATCGTCATCGCGTTCATGATCCTGCCGAAGCTCGGCTTCACCTGGATGCCCGAAGCGGACGTCGGTGAATTCTCCGTCGGGTTCCGCGCGCCGCCGGGATCGCGCCTCGAGTACACGCTCGATCGCGGAAGCCAGCTGAGCACGATGATTCGTGAGAATCCCGCGGTGGACTTCACGTATCTCAACATCGGCGGCGGATTCCGCGGCTCTCCGAGCAGCGGCTCGGTGTTCGTGAAGCTCAAGCCACGCGAAGAGCGCGATCAGCACATGTCGGAGATTCAGAACGTGCTGCGCGGCCGGCTTCGCGAGGTGCCCGGCATTCGCGCGAACGTGCAGGGCACGCGCTCGATCTTCGGCGGCTACCGATCGCCGATCGTCGTCAACGTGCAGGGACCCGAGCCGTCGCGCCTCAAGCTGCTCGCGGCACAGGTGCTCGAGAAGATGCGCACCGTCCCCGGTGTGGCCGAGCCGCAGTCGAGCGACGAGGGCGACATTCCGCAGCTCGACGTCCAGGTCGATCGCCAGCAGGCGTGGGCGGCAGGGCTCGGGATCGGCAGCATCGCGTCGACGCTCCAGCCGCTGTTCACCGGGCAGCGCGCCACGCAGTGGGAGGACGAGCTGGGCTACTCGCACGACGTCGTCGTGGTGTACCCCGACTCGATGCGGGCGTCGGTCGAGGACGTCGCGACGATTCCGGTGCTGAGCAACAACATCGATCCGCGCACGGGGCAGCAGGCCGTCATCCCACTGGTGCAGGTCGCGGAGGTGAAGGCGGGAGTCGGACCGCAACAGATCGAGCGCAACTCGCTCCAACGCCAGATCTCGATCTCGTCAGGCGTGCTGCCGGGCTACGGCGTCGGCGACGTCGCGAACGCGGTGAAAGCCTCGGTCGACTCGCTCGGCTTCCCTCCCGGATATCGCACGGTCTTCGGCGGCGACGTGCAGAACCTCAACGACACGAAGGGCTACGTCCTCGAGGCGATCCTGCTGGCCGTCATCTTCATCTATCTCATTCTCGCGTCGCTGTTCGGCTCGTTCGTGCAGCCGCTCTCGATCATGCTCGCGCTGCCGCTGTCGTTCATCGGGGTCGCCCTGGCGCTGCTGATCACGAGTGGCTCCCTGAACGTGATGACAATGGTGGGCATCATCATGCTCATGGGTCTGGTGACGAAGAACGGCATTCTGCTCGTCGACTTCACGAACCTGATGCGAGAGCAGGGTCGCGAGCGCCGCGAGGCGCTGCTGCAAGCCGCGCGCATCCGCCTGCGCCCGATCATCATGACGACCGCGGCCATGATCTTCGGCATGCTCCCGCTCGCGTTCGCGCTCGGCGAGGGGGCCGAGGAGCGCGCCCCGATGGCGCGGGCAGTGATCGGCGGTCTGATCACCTCGACGCTCCTGACGCTGCTCGTCGTGCCGGTGATGTACACGCTGCTCGACGATTTCGCGGGCTGGGTAAAGAGCCGCCGGCGGGCGCCTGTCGAGGGGGCGTTGCACGGGAGGGAACCGGAGCCGGCTGTCGGGGATTGAGTTCTCATCGCAACGAGCCCTGACGGCGCCTCCACCGGAATGTAGGTCGTCATCGCAACGAGCCCTGACAGCATTATCACAGAGGACACAGAGACGTAGCACAGAGACTCACAGAGGAACTGCAACTGCAAACGCTTTTGGAAAAGCCGTGCAGTTGCATTTCCTCTGTGAGTCTCTGTGATCGTCTCTGTGTCCTCTGTGTCAGGCTGTCAGGGCTCGTTGCGGTACCGAGCCGGGAGCCCCCGAACACCGCCCCGGACATTCTTGATCTTCCGCCCGCGCACACGCACGTTGTCCTCATGATCCTCACCGAACCAACCGTGCGCCTCCTCGGCGTCCTCGCCCTCGCCGCCTGCTCGGCATCCTCCTCGGGAGGGACACCGTACGCGGACACCATGACGACGGCGGAGCTCCGCGAGTCGGTCATGCAGGCGGACCGTGACTTCAACTCCGATTTCGCGAAGCGCCGCATCGAGGGATGGGTGTCGTGGTTCGATACCGCCGGCGTGCAGGTCACACGTGAAGGCAACCTGCCGAAAGGCCACAACGAGATTCGGGCACACATGGCGAACGCGTTCCCCGACACGTCGCAGATCCTCGCCTGGCGCCCGGTGACCGCCGAGGTCTCCGGCGATGGCACCATGGCGTACACGATCGGCACCTGGGACTTTCACGTCCGCGGAAAGGACTCGGCGGCCTCGGCGGGGACCGGGCACTACCTCACCGTGTGGCGTCGTCAGGCGGACAAGTCGTGGAAGGTACTGGCTGACATCGGTACTCAACATCCCAGGGAACCGTGACCGACGCTCGTCGATTGCGGGCCGCGCGCACGGCGACCTTTACGGAGTCCGTCATCCGCGAGATGACGCGCCTCGCAAACCAGCATGAGGCGATCAACCTCGCGCAGGGCTTCCCCGACTTCCCCATGCCCACGCCGATGAAGGACGCGGCGTGCGCGGCCATTCACGGGGACATCAATCAATACGCGATCACGTGGGGATCGCCGGCGCTACGGCTCGCGATCGCCGAGAAGTACCGCCGGTGGTACGAGATGGAGGTGGATCCCGATCGCGAGATCACGGTGACCTGCGGGGCGACGGAGGCGATGGCGTCGGTCTTCCTGGCGCTGTTCGATCCGGGTGATGAGGTCGTCGTCCTCGAGCCGTTCTACGAGAACTACGGGCCGGACGCGATCCTCGCCGGCGCCTCTCCGGTGTTCGTCCCGCTCGAGGTGCCGGACTGGCGGCTAGATCCCAATCGGCTGCGGCGGGCTTTCTCATCGCGCGCGCGGGCGATCGTCCTCAATACCCCGCACAATCCCACCGGCCGCGTCTTCACGAAGGAAGAGATCTCGCTGATCGCCGAGCTGTGCATCGAGCACGATGCGTGGGCGATCACCGACGAGATCTACGAGCACATTCGTTATGCGGGCGGGCATCACCCGATCGCGACATGGCCGGGCATGCGCGAGCGGACGGTCACCATCTCCGGCCTCTCGAAAACGTTCTCGTGCACGGGGTGGCGACTCGGCTACGCGATTGCGCCGGCCGAGCAGTCGCAGGCGATTCGAAAGGTGCACGACTTTCTCACCGTCGGCGCCCCGGCGCCACTCCAGGCGGCCGGGGCAGTGGGGATGGCGTTCGGCGCCGACTACTACAACCACATCGCCCTCGAGTATCGCGCGCGCCGCGATGTGATCGTGCGCGCGCTGGAGGAGGCCGGCTTCCGCTTCTCGGTGCCGGAGGGTGCGTACTACGTCCTCACCGACTTCTCCGACCTGAGCTCGCTCCCCGACGACGAGTTCGCTCGCTGGCTCACGCGCGAGATCGGCGTCGCGCCGGTGCCGGGGTCGAGCTTCTACCACGAGCCCGCGCTGGGCCGCAAGCTGGTGCGCTTCGCTTTCTGTAAGAAGCTCGAGACGCTGGAGCGTGCTGGGGAAAGGCTCGCGAACGTGCGGGCGAGCGTCTGATCCCCGGCATCCACGGTCAATGCATTCGGGCATCCAAGTTCAAAGGGGGACGCGGAGGACGCGGAAACTGCGGATCCTGCCGATTGCTCCTCGCGCATTGATCCCTCCTCTACAGGGAGCAAACAGCAAATTGTCTTTGGGTTGCGCGAGGAGGCGCCTGGAGCGATCGGCCCGATCCGCAGTTTCCGCGTCATCCGCGTCGCCATTTCGAACTTGGATGGCAGCCCAACAT
>DATBIU010000024.1:0-8137 GCA_036556765.1 Gemmatimonadaceae bacterium
GGCGTACGGCGGCCGCCGCGACCTGATGGACAAGGTCGCGCCCTCGGGCCCCGTATATCAGGCCGGCACACTCTCCGGGAATCCGCTCGCGATGGCCGCCGGTCTGGCCACGCTTCGTCTGCTGACGCCTGCGCTCCACCAGAAGGTCGAGATGCGAACCGCACGACTCGTCGCCGGGATGCGCGCCATCGCGGCAGGGCTCGGCATCCCATTCACCGGCGACAGCGCGGGGTCGATGTTCGGCTTCTTCTTCCGCGCCGAGCCGGTGCGCTCCTTCGCCGACGCACGCGCCAGCGACGTCTCGATGTTTCGGCGCTTCTTTCATGCCGCGTTGTCACGTGGAGTGTACTTCGCCCCCTCGCCGTTCGAGGCCGGATTTGTTTCCGCCGCGCACGGCGACGCGGACATCGGTGCCACGCTCGAGCGCGTGGAGCAGGCGATGGATGAGGCGCGGGCCTAACGTGCGGCGACTCACCATCGCGGCGGCGCTCGTGGTCGCTGCCTGCGGGCCCTCCCTTCAGCCGACGCCGTCGGACCCGCCTGTCGTCTGGCGACGCGACACCCTGGTGCCGCCCGTCGACTCGGCGGACCTGCGTGACACGGTGTGGCGGATTCCCGCGCCAGTCGACTCCATGCCCATCGGGTCGGGCCAGCTGGTGCGAGTTGCCCTCTCGAGCGGCGTGGCCGCCGTCGAGATCGGCGCGACGGGCGACTGGAGGCTCGTGGATCAGGAGGGAGGGGGCGTGCTGTTGCGCGTGCCTCCCGGCGACGTCTGGCGCATGGAGGCGCGCGGCCGGGGGGTGCATGCCGTTCGCGGGGGAATCTCCACGCCGGAGCGGGCGGGCCCTCTCATCGCGCGCGCGGAGCACGCGCGCGACTTCATGACGGTGAACGGGAAACGCTATCGCGGCGAGATCGTGCTCACCGCGCGGGACGATGGCCTGCTCGTCGCCAACCGCCTGCATGTCGAGGACTACCTTCGCGGTGTGGTGCCGCTCGAGATCGGACGTCGTATCGCCGGCGAAGAAGCCGCGGTTGCAGCGCAGGCGGTCGCGGCGCGCAGCTACGCCTACGTGCGCATGACCGGCGGTGCGGCGCGCCCCTACGATCTCGTGGCCACGGTGCAGGATCAGGTCTACGGCGGCGCGGACGCCGAGACGCCCATCGCCGACGCCGCGGTCTGGGCGACGCGCGGCCTCGTGCTCACCTATGCGGGACGCCTCGTGAACGCGCCGTATCACTCCACGTGCGGCGGGTCGACCGCCGAGGTGTCGGAGGTGTGGTATCGAAGCCGGGACGAGCCGTACCTCCGCCGCGTCAGCGATCGCATTGGGGGCTCGGACCGCTTCTACTGCGACCCATCGCCACGCTTTCGCTGGACGAAGACGCTCGAGCGCTCGGTGCTCTCGAGCGCGCTCGAACGGTATCTGGCGCAGTACGTGCGCGTCCCCGGGAATCGTGTCGGTGTTCCGCGTGGTGTGGAGATCGATGGGAAAACGCCGTCGGGACGCGTAGCGGCCCTCGCCGTGCGCACCGACCGCGGGCGGTTTCTCGTTCGCGGGAACGACGTCCGCTTCGTGATGCGTGTGCCCAATGGCGAGATTCTCAACAGCACGTATTTTTCCGTCCGCACGGAACGGGATGCGTCGGGCCGGCTGGCGCGCGCCACGTTCGAGGGTGGAGGATACGGCCACGGTATTGGGATGTGTCAGTGGGGCGCGATCGGACGCGCACGGGCGGGTCACGACTTTCGCAGCATCCTGGGGACCTACTATCCGGGGACATCGGTTGCCGCGGTGGAGTGACGTGCGCCGGTTGTCTCTGGCGCTGATGGTGCTCGGGGCTCTCGGCCCACGTGCGGCCGCCGCACAGTCGCTCTTCGAGCGCCTCAACCTCGATCGCCTTCGGCTCACCGCGCTCGGCGCCACGATCGGCCCGGTGCGTCCCTCTCGGGCCGAGCACACGCAGTCGTATGGGGTCTATGCCGACTACGGGTACATCGCGCGGTCGTGGCGTATCGTGTTCTCCGCGACGTACTGGGGCTCCCACTTCCGCGATGAGTTTGTCGACCGGTTCGAGCAACAGCTGCGCGAGCAGATCATCGATCCGTCGGGGGATGACACTCTCGATCTCGGGCGCATCAACGTGTCCGACATCGCGCTCGAGGTCGACCTGCGATACACCCCCCGGCCCACCGCGGTGCTGCGCCCGTACGCAGGCGGAGGACTTGGAGCGCACATCGTCAACGCCGAGTCGCCGTTCATCAACGACACGTTCGTCGAGAGCGCGCTCGACAACATCTCGGGCGGATTCGCCGCGTTCGCCGGTCTCGATACGCAGCCGCTGGGGCGCTTCAGCGTCGGGCTGCAGGCGCGCGTCAATCTGCTCAGTAACCTGCGGTATTGGACTGGCCGGGCGCTCGTCACTTACTTCTTCGGTAGCCAACCGCCATCGTCTCCCCCATGAAGCCGGCCATCCGCATCGGTGTCGTGGGCGTCGGCGCGATCGCGCAGATCGCGCACATCCCCGTGCTCTCGAAGATGCGGGGCGCCCAGCTCGTCGCGCTGTGCGACAACGACCGTCCCAAGGCGCGGTCGCTCGCCGACCGCTTCGGGGTGCCGGATGTGTTCACCGACATCGAGGATCTGCTCGAGTTCGATGAGCTCGACGCCGTGATCATCTCCACCCCGAGCCACCTGCACGAGCCGCATGTGCTGAGCGCGCTCCAGGCAGGTGTCCACGTGTTGTGCGAGCGGCCGCTCGCGCTGACCTCTCGCGGGGTGGAGCGGCTGCTGGGCGCGGCGCAGCGCGCGGACCGAAAGGTGAGCGCGGCGCTCAACCATCGCTTTCGCAGTGATGTCCAGGCGCTCGACCGCTTTCTGCGTGGCGGAGAGCTGGGGCGGCTCACGGGCGTGCGTGCGGGACACTATCAGGTGAAGAAGAGTCTCGAGGGGTGGCGCCATCGCCGCGCCGAGGCGGGAGGCGGAGCGTTCTTCGAGTACGGGCTCCCGTTGCTGGATCTCGCGCTCTGGCTCGCCGACTTCCCCGAGCCGGTGCGCGTGTCGGCGCAGATGGAGCGCGGTCGGGGTGCGAGTGCCGTCGAGGACTCGATGTTCGTGTACCTCGAGTGCGCGCAGGGGATGTCCCTCGCGTTCGACGTGACCTGGTCGTACGTCGGTGATGAGGACCGCTGGTGGTTCGAGGTGCTGGCATCTCGTGGCAATGCGCGGCTGGCGCCGCTGCGCGTGGTGAAGGAGATCAACGGCAAGCCCATGGACGTATCGCCGGGCGGGGCGGCGGCCCGCGAAAGCGCGTTCATTCAGTCCTATCGCGCCGAGCTCACCCATTTCGTGGCCGTGCTGCGTGAGGAGACGGAGTACGAAGCGCCGGTCGAGCAGGTGATGGTCCACCGCGTCGCCGAAGCGATCTACAAGTCGGCGGACGAGGGGAAAGAGATTCGGCTGTGAGGCGTCCCGGCTGGTTTCCGGTACGCGACGAGGCGCTGCCGGCACTCGCGTCGGCCGCGCTTTTCCTGATCGCCTTTCCGCCGTTCCGGCTGTTGCTCCCCGCCTTTCTCACGCTCGTGCCGGTGGCGGTGGTCGTGGCGCGCAAGGTGGATGCCGGCGAGCCGGTGCGCGCGTCGTTCCGGTTTGGATTCTGGTTCGGCGCGATCGCCTATGGGCTCACGCTGTACTGGATCGCGATCGCGCTGTCGATCTACACCAAGCTCTCCTTCCTCGGCTACATCGGGGCGGTGCTCGTCATGGCGCCCGTCGTGGGTGTCACGATCGCGGCGCTGCACGCCGCCCGGCGTGCGACGCGCTGGCCGTTCGCGATCCTGCTTCCCGTGGTGTGGACGGCGTCGGAGGTGGTGATCAACTACATGAGCGATCTCGCGTTCCCATGGCTGCCGCTGGGGCTCGCGACGGCCCGGTTTCCGGCGCTGGCGCAGATCGCCGATCTCTCGGGCGTGCGTGGGGTGAGCTTCTGGATTGCCGCGACGACCGGTCTCGTGGCCGACGCCTGGCTCGCGCGGGCGCACCCGCGACGCGTGCTGGCGCGAATCGGCGTCGTGGTCGTGCTCGCGGCGGCCGTGACGGCGTATGGTCAGTGGCGGCTCAATACGGTCGCCATGGAAACGGTGGCGCCGATCGCCGTCGTGCAGCCGAACATCCCGCAGGAAGAGAAATGGCAGGATGAGAACCGCGATCGCATTGTCGCGATGCTGGCCACCCTCACGCGCGAGGGGATGCGAAGTGGCGACCCGCACCTGGTCGTGTGGCCGGAGGTCGCGCTCCCCGGCTACCTGGTGCAGAATCCCGACTGGGCGGACACGCTTCGCGCCCTCTCGGCGCCTACCGGCACGCCGATTCTGTTCGGGGTGCTGGACGTGGAGTTCCTGCCGACGCGGGCCTCCGACGGCACCCAGGACTACGAGGTGTTCAACGCGGCAATGACGACGGACTCCAGCGGCGGCATCGCGCGACAGCGTCCCTACCGTAAGGAGTTTCTCGTCCCGGTCGTCGAGCGCGTGCCCTTCCTCGATCCCGACTGGTTCAAGGGGCTGAAGTACTTCGGCGGATTCGGGCGCGGAGAGGATCAGGCGCCGTTTCGTTATGCGTTCGGCGATGCCGGCGTCCTCATCTGCTACGAGTCGATCTTCCCCCAACTCTCGCGCGAGTATCGCCGCGGCGGCGCGGAGATCCTGGTCAACATCACGAACGATGCCTGGTTCGGGCGGAGCATCGCCCCGCACCAGCACGAGGCGCATCTGGCGTTCCGGGCGATCGAGAATCGCGTCGGTATCGTGCGAGCCGCGAATACGGGCATCTCCGCGTACGTCGATCCGCTCGGTCGCTTTCACGACGAGACCGCGCTCGAGGTGAGCGCGAGCCGCACGTATCGGGTGCAGACGACGTCGGCGACCACCCTCTTCCTGCGGGTGGGGGACTGGCTTGGCCTCGCCTCGCTCCTCGCGACGATCGCGCTCGCCGTGGCGGCCTGGATACGGGTGCGTCGCGGATGAGCGGGTATTCCGTCGGCATCGACGTCGGCGGAACGTTTACCGACCTGATTGCGCTCGCCGACGACGGCCGCATCGACGCGCGAAAGGTGCTGTCGACCCCGGCCGATCAGAGCCAGGGCGTTCGAGACGCGCTGCGGGCGTTAGGTGCGCCCCCGGGCGACATCGCGCACCTTGCACACGGGACGACGGTCGCGACGAACACGCTTCTCGAGCGAACGGGAGCCCGGGTCGTGCTCTGCGCGACCGAGGGGGCGACCGACGTGCTCGAGCTCCGTCGCCAGGACCGGGCGGCGCTGTATGACCTGACGAAGCACCACCCGGCACCACTCGTGCCGCACGAGCGCATCGTCTCCGTTCCGGAGCGGGTGGAGCCGCAGGCACTCGTGAAGCCGCTCGACGCGGTCGCCGTCCGGCGGGTCGCTCAGCAGACCGTCGAGCGAGCCCCCGAGGTGGTGGCGGTCGCCCTGCTGCACTCCTTTCACGACAGCCGGCACGAGCGCGCGTTAGGCGCGGCGCTGCGCTCGCTGATCGCCGGGGTGGATGTCGTGCTGTCGTCGGAGGTGCTTCCCGAGGTGCGCGAGTACGAGCGCACCGCAACGACCGTCGCCGAGGCCTATCTGCGGCCGTCCGTTGGCACGTACCTGCGGCGGGTCGCCGAGGAGCTCGTCCAGGCGGGGTACCCGCCGTTGGCGGTGATGACGTCGGCGGGGGGCATGCGGAGCGCGAGCGAGGCGGCGCAGACCGCCGCCTCGCTCGCGCTGTCCGGCCCGGCGGGCGGCATTCTCGGCGCCGCGCACGTCGCTCGTCAGGCGGGGATCACGGACGCGCTGACGATCGACATCGGCGGCACGAGTGCCGATGCCGGGCTCGTGCTGGGCGGCGACCCACTGACGGAGCCCGGCGGCCCGGTGGCTGGTGTGCCGATCGCGCTCCCGCGCGTGCTGATCGAGACGGTCTCGGCGGGGGGTGGCAGCATCGCCTGGGTGGACCCCGCCGGCGCCCTGCGCGTGGGACCGCGCTCGGCCGGCGCGCAGCCTGGACCGGCCGCCTTTGGGCGCGGGGGCACGGATGCCACGGTGACCGACGCGCACGTGGTCCTCGGCAACATCGATGCGTCGCGGATGAGTGGAGGCGTCACCCTCGATGTGGCGGCGGCGCAGCACGCGGTCGGGACGCTCGCCCAGCGGCTGTCGGCGCCGGTGGAGCGCGTGGCGCGAGCGATCATCGCGGCGGTGGACGCGGCGATGGCCCGCGCGCTGCGCCGCGTGAGCGTGGAGCGTGGAATCGACCCCCGACGCTGCGCGCTGGTCGCGTTTGGCGGGGGAGGGCCTCTGCACGCGTGCGCGCTGGCGACGCAGCTGGGGATGACGCGCATCCTGGTTCCGCCGCACGCCGGTGTCCTGAGCGCGCTCGGACTGGCGCTCGCCACGGAGCGGCGGGACGTGATGCGCAGCGTGATGCAGCGAACGGAGCAGATCGATCGCGCCGCCCTGGGCGCCATGTGCACCGAGCTCGCCGACCGGACCGGGGAGGCGGTTGAGCGGCGGTGGTGGGCGCACGCCCGGTATGTCGGGCAGGGACACGAGCTCGATGTGCCGGTGACGCCAGAGGATGATGGTGCGGCCGTGGCCGCGCGATTCGGCACGCTGCACTCGGCGCGCGCCGGGTTCACGCTCGAGCGACCGGTGGAGATCGTGAGCCTGCGCCATGCCGCCTTCGGCGCGGCTCGTGAGGCGCGGCTCACCGGTGGGTCCGCGGGGGACGCGACGGGGCGCGTGCGAGGGCCGGCCGTCATCGCGCTTCCCGATGCGGCGATGTGGGTGGACGCGGGATGGAGTGCCAGCGCGCTCCCGATCGGCGGGTACCTGGTGGAGCGTGAGAAATGAGCGCAGACCCGTTCGACCTGCTCGACCTTCAGGTCATGGCCCACGCCTTTGCGGCGATCGCGGAGGACATGGGAACGGTGCTGGTGCGCGGGGCGCTGTCACCGAACATTCGCGAGCGACGAGACTCCTCGTGTGCGCTGTTCGACGGGCGCGGCGCGATGGTCGCTCAGGCGGCGCACATCCCGGTTCACCTGGGCGCGATGCCCGAGGCCGTGCGGGCCGTGATCGCGCGGCGGCCGAATCCCGGTGATGTGTTTCTGCTCAACGATCCGTTCGCGGGTGGCTCGCACCTTCCGGACCTCACGTTGGTGGAGGCGGTGGCGCACGAGAGCCGCGTTGCCGCCTTCACGGCCGTGCGCGCACATCACGCCGACGTCGGCGGGATGAGCCCCGGAAGCATGCCGCAGGGGGCGAGGGAGCTGGTGCAGGAGGGGCTCGTGCTTCCGCCGGTGCGGCTGGCGACCCAGGCCGGGATCGCGGAGGACATCATGTCGATCCTGCTCGCGAACGTGCGCACACCTGACGAGCGACGGGGTGACGTGCGCGCGCAGCTCGGTGCGTGCGCCGCCGGCCGCTCGGGATGGCGCGCGCTCGTCGCGCGCGAGGGCATCGCCCGGGTGGAGCAGGCGGGGCAGGCGCTGATGAGCTACTCCGAGCGCAGCGCTCGTGAGGCGGTGCGCGCCCTGGGCGAGCGGACGGGGCGCGCCGAGGATGGGCTCGAGGGCGATGGGGTCACGGAGGACGACGTCCACATCGTCGTCACGGTGAAGCAGCGAGACGGGCGGCTCGTCTGCGATTTCACGGGCTCCGCCGGGCAAGTGCGGGGGAACGTCAACGCGCCCCTGGCGGTGGCGCGGGCGGCGGCGGTGTTCGTCCTTCGCACGATGCTCGACGACGACGTTCCGATGAACGATGGGATCGCCCGAGCGGTCGAGGTGATTGCCCCGCGGGGCAGCGTCATGAATGCGACGTGGCCCGCCGCGGTGGCGGCCGGAAACGTCGAGCTGTCGCAGCGGATGACCGACGTGCTGTTCGCCGCGCTGGCCGATGCGGGCATCGATGTGCCGGCGCAGGGGCAGGGAACGATGAACAACATCACCTTCGGGGGTGCGGGCTGGACGTTCTACGAGACTCTCGGCGGTGGACAAGGTGGATCCTCGCGCGGCCCCGGCCCGAGCGCGGTCCACGTGGGAATGAGCAACACGCGCAATACGCCGATCGAGGC
>DATBIU010000025.1:0-3211 GCA_036556765.1 Gemmatimonadaceae bacterium
AGGATCGCAATGGTGCCTTTGCTGGCCATCTCGGGGCTGGGGGCTAGGGGCTCGGGGCGGGCTGCACGACCGGCGTCACCGCTGCCTGGTCCTCTTCACCCGTGCGAATCCGGTAAACCTTCTCGACCGGCAGCACGAAGATTTTTCCGTCGCCAACCTCACCGGTCGTGCCGGCGGCGAGAATCGCGCGAACCGTCGGCTCCACGAAATGGTCGGAGACGCCGATCTCCAGCCGCACCTTGTCGTGCAGCTCGACCTTCACCGTCAGGCCGCGGTACGTCTCGACGTCCTCGATCTCGCCGCCATGGCCGCGCACGCGGCTGATCGTGAGTCCGCGCACCTCGGCGCGATACAGCGCTTCGAGCACGTCGTTGAGCTTCTCGGGTCGAACGATCGCGACGACCAGCTTCACGCTTCCCTCCTGCGTTCCTGAACGAGGATCGCGCCCTCACCCCGGCTGTACGCCTCTTCGCCGTGCTGTGTCACATCCAGTCCGACGCCCTCTTCCCGCCCCGACGCGCGCACGGGCGCGACGACCGCGATCGCGCGCAGGATGATCCACGTCGCCACCCCGCTGTACACGATCGTCGCGGCGACGGCGGCGAACTGCGGCCAGAGCTGCGCGACGTTGCCGAACAGCGCCCCGTCGGCGGGCGCGTTCCACGCCCGCGCCGCGAAGACGCCGGTCAGCAGCGCGCCGGTGATGCCGCCGACGCCGTGCGCCGCCACGACGTCGAGGGAATCGTCGAGCCGCGTGCGCACGCGATACAGCAGGGCGTAATAGCTGGGCACCGCGGCGATCGCGCCGATCGCGATCGCGGCGATCGGGCTCACGAGTCCTGCCGCCGGCGTGATCGCGACGAGCCCGACGACGATCGCGGTGGCGGCGCCTACCGCGGTCGCTTTTCGCGTGCGCGTCATGTCGAGGATCGTCCAGACCGCGAGCGTGGCCATCGGCGCGAACATCGTGTTCATCATGGCGAGCGCCGCGGTCGCGTTCGCGCCGAGCGCGCTTCCGCCGTTGAACCCGAACCAGCCGAACCAGAGCACTCCGGTCCCGAGGAGCGTGAAGGGAACGTTTTGCGGGAGCATCGCCTGGCGTCCGAAGTCCTTGCGGGCACCGACGGTGAGCGCGACGACGAGCGCGGCCGAGGCGGCGTTGATGTGCACCACCGTTCCGCCGGCGAAATCGAGCGCGCCGAGCCGCGCGAGCCAGCCACCCCCCCACACCCAGTGCGCCACCGGCGCGTACACCAGCACCGACCAGAGCGCGATGAACGCGACATACGGCGCGAAGCGCATCCGTTCGACGATGGCGCCCGAGATCAGCGCGGCCGTGATCACCGCGAACGTCCCCTGATACGACGCATAGAGCACGGCCGGGATCGTCCCTTTCGCCTCGAGCCCGACGCCGCGCAGAAAGGCGTGCGCGACGCCGCCGACCGCGCCCTGCGACTCGGTGAACGCCAGCGAATAGCCGACGAGCGCCCACGCGAGCCCGACGAAGCCGAGCGCGGTGAAGCTCATCATCATGGTATTCAGCGTGTTCTTGGAGCGCACCAACCCGCCGTAAAAGAATCCCAGCGCGGGGGTCATCAGCAGGACCATCGCCGTGGCCACGAGCATCCACGCGGTGTCGGCGCTGTTGAGCATGGGCAAAGAATAAATGGCTGAGGGCTAGGGGCTAGGTGTCAGGGGTGAGGGACCAGCCCGTTGATGCGCGGCGCTCCTCCCTTCCGCTTGCAGACCGCGCCAGCCACATCGCACCATTACCCCATGAAACGGATTCTCCTGCTGTCGCTGGCTGCGCTCGGCTGCGCCGGCGCTCGGACGGCTCCGGCTCCCGAGGCCGGCCGGTATGACCTGGTGATCGCGAACGGCCGCATCGTGGATGGCACGGGAAACCCGTGGTTCCACGGCGACGTCGGGATCAGCGGTGACCGCATCGCGCGTGTTGCCGCGCGCGGCGCGCTCTCGCGCGCGTCCGCCAGGCGCTACATCGACGCCGCCGGCCTCGTCGTGTCCCCCGGATTCATCGACATGCAGAGCCACTCGTGGGATCCGCTCCTCTGGCGTGACGGCCGGGTCGTGGGCAAGGTGACGCAAGGTGTGACGACCGAGATCCTCGGCGAGGCCACGACCCCCGGCCCGCTCAACGAGGAAGTCCTGAGGATGCTGGACATTCATGACACCCTGCCCCGGGTCATCGCGCTTCATCGCACGTTCGCCGGCCCGCGCGGCTTCGGCGCGTGGCTCGACGCGATGGGACGCCATCCCAACTCGGTGAACGTCGGCTCGTACCTCGGCGCCGCGACGGTGCGCGGGTATGCGATGGGACAGCGGAAAGGCGAGCCGACGCCCGCGGAGCTCGACACGATGCGCCTCCTCGTGCGCCAGGCGATGCAGGACGGCGCGTTCGGGATCTCGTCCGCGCTGATCTATCCGCCGGGCAGCTATGCCACGACGCGCGAGCTGATCGAGATGGCGAAGGCGATGGCGCCCTACCACGGCTCGTACATCACTCACATGCGGAGCGAGGACGACGAGCTGCTGGAGGCCATCGACGAAGCCCTGCGGATCGGACGCGAGGGGGGCGTCCCGGTGGACATCTATCATCTCAAGGCCGCCGGGCGCGAGAACTGGTCGAAAGCCGGCGCGATGGTTCGCAAGATCGACTCCGCGCGCGCCAGCGGCTTCGACGTCGCGGCGACCATGTATCCCTACGCGGCGAGCGGCAACAACCTCTCGTCCTGCTTTCCGGACTGGGTGGCCGAAGGGGGCAAGCTCCTCGAGAACCTGCGCGACGCCGCGGTCCGGTCGCGTCTCGTCCAGGAGATGGAGCGCACCGGGGCGTGCCATCCCTCGCGGTCGACGCACGCGGTGATCGGGTTCACGAAGCCAGAGCTGAAGCGCTTCGAGGGATTCAGGATCGACGCGCTCATGCGCGAGCTGCAGCTTCCGGCCGCCGAGGTCGTGATCGAGCTCGTCCTCGCCGAAAACGACCGGTTGGGCAAGATCAACTACAGCATGAGCGAGGAGAACGTGGCGATGCAGCTCGAGCGGCCCTGGGTCGTGATCGCGAGCGACGCCGGGGGCTGGGACCCGGACAGCGCCACGAGCCTCACGCATCCCCGCGCCTACGGCACGTACCCGCGGGTGCTCGGCAAGTACGTCCGCCAGGATTCCCTGTTCGCGCTGGAGGAAGGCGTCC
>DATBIU010000026.1:0-20721 GCA_036556765.1 Gemmatimonadaceae bacterium
CGTGTGGCCAAGCTCCGCCCGGAGGTCCCGGCAGCCGTGGATGCGGCACTGGACCGCGCGCTTCGCAAGGAGCCTGACGAGCGCTTCGCCTCGATGGAGGAGTTCGCGCGCGCGCTGCGCGGAGAAGCGATCGCGGACCCCACCGCACCGAGGCCATCGACGCGGGCGCTCAACGCCGCAACGGTGCGAATCGCGCAAGCGCCGGCGCGGGCGCGGAAGTCGCGTCGGCCCGTCAGGATCGCGGCAGCCGCCGCGGTTCTGGTCATCGCCGCGGTGGGAGCGCGTACGGCACTCCTCCGCTCGACGTCAGTCGACCAGACCGTGGGGGCGCGCGCGGACGTCGCGACAGCACCTCCGCCGGCGGCTCCGCCGCTGCCGGTCGCATCCGACAGCAGCGCCGCGACATCGGCGGCCGACGCGAAGCCGTCGCCCGACTCGACGGTCCCCGCGCCAGTGATCCCGCGGAACGAGCCCAGGGCGCGCCCCATTGCTCAGCGCCTCGCGAGACGCATGAATGGAACGCGCACGGGGACGGCCGACGAGCCGGCGCCGGTGCGCCAGTTCGCGCGCCTGACCGTGGCGTCCGAGCCGTACGGAACCCTCTACATCGACGGCGTCGAGATCGGCGATACGCCGATCGCGAACTACCAGGTGCCGGTGGGGCGGCGCGTGGAGCTTCGCGTCGAGCGTGATGGCTTTAGGACCAGACGCGAGTCGATCATGGTCAACGGACCGAACGCGATTCGACGGCGATACATCCTCGAGCCGGGAGAGCAGCCATGAGAGCCAGATTGACCGCGGCCCTCCTCGTCCTTTGCCCCCTCGCGCTCCCGGCGCAGGAGCATCCCACGCTGCGTCGCGCGAGCGCGGCGTACCGCGACCTCGAGTACACGGACGCGATCGCCCTGTGCAAGCAGGCGCTGCGCGACCGCCTTCGCAGCGCCGATCAGGAGCGTGCCTACGAGATCCTCGGCTTCTCGTTCGCAGCGCTCGATAGCGCTCGTCAGGCCACCGATGCCTTTGCGCAGCTCGTGCTGCTCAGCCCGGATCGCGAGCTCGATCCGGCGCGCATCTCGCCGAAGATCACCAGTCTCTTCGCGCTGGCGCGCACCCAGGTGCTCGTCGTGCGCCGCTTCGAGGTGGACAGCGCCCGCATCGTCGCCGGCGTGCAGTTCCTGCCGCTCTCGTTCACGGTCACCCGTGCCGCGCGCATCCGGGCACGCATTGTCGGAGGCGGACGTGAGGTGCTGCTCGATTCGTCTCGGGTCGAAGGCACCGTTCGCCTGCAGTGGAACGGCTTGATGGCGAACGGGCTGCCACCGGTGTCGGGGAGCTATCGGCTGGTGGTCGAGGCGATCGCTGGGCGCGACAGCTACGCGGCGTCGGTGCCGCTGCGTATCGACGCGGGGGCGGTGGACACGCTCGCCCATCTCACGGCGCTTGCCGGCTACGACCTGCTTCCCGAGTCCATCATTCCGCCACGAAGCTGGCGACCGTTCGCGCTGGCGTCGCTCGCCGCTGGCGTCGTCGCGGGAACCAGCCTCGCCCTCGAGAGTGGCAAGCTGAGCGGTGGCGGGCGTCGCGAGCTGCTGTCGGTGAGCGTCGGCACCATGTCGCTCGGATTGCTCGCGAGTCTCAAGCGGCCGGCGCCGGTTCCGGCCCCGGCCAACATCCGCTACAACGCCCTCGTGCGCGAGCAGCTGGCTCGGCGCAACGCGGAGCTGGCCACACAGAACGCGGCGCGCCAGCGACAGGTGCAGCTCACGATCACGCGGGAGAGGCGCTGATGAAACGGCTCCTGGTCACGGCGTCGCTTCTGCTCACAGCCCCGCCGCTCGTCGCGCAGAGCGTCTCCCTCGGCGCCGAAGGTGCGCTGGTGGACTATCGTGAGCAGGGCGCCGCGCTCCGCTTCAGTGGCACCGGGGTCTCCGGTCACGCCGAGCTGACGCTGTGGCGATTGAGCGCGCAGGGCCGTATCACGCGCGTGCACGTCGAAGGCGCGAGCACCAGCGCCGACGTGACGGACCCGTTCGACATCTCGCAGTCCGAGGTGCGGCTGCGGATGCAGCTGACGCCGCGCATTGGGGTGGAGGCGGGTGCGCTGTCGCGCACGATGGACCCTGAGCACGCGGCGCAGTCGATGAAGGCATGGCGCGCGGGCGGTGTGTACGTGCAGCCGCTCGCCCCCGGCGCCGACGTCGCCGTGCGCGCGGGCTATCTCGCGGCCACGGACTTCGGTGGCGGCGGAACCGCGCCCTTTGGGCTCGACGTCGGCCTGTCGGTGTCGTACGGCCCCGGGGCCGGTCGCGTGCGCCTAACGGCGGAGTACGAGTTTCAGCGCGTGGATCGCCGGACGACGGTGGCGGGAAGGCGGATCGACCTCCCGATTCAGAGCGCGATCGCGAGGGTTGGAGTGGTCGCGATGTTCGCGCGGGTGAGGAGCTAAAGGGGTCGAAGGGATCGGGGGGTCGAAGGGATCGAGGGGGCGGTAAGGCGCGTCGCCGCTTCGCGGCAGACGCGCTCATCTGATGAGCGCCGCGGCGTTGCCGCGGCGCCTTTCCATCCCGTTGATCCCTTCGATCCCTTCGATCCCGTCGACCCCTTCAGCTCCTCGCCCCCGCATGCCACAGCACCGCGAAAAAATGGCACACGCTGCCCGCGGCGACGAAGAGATGCCACACCATGTGGCCGTACCGGAGCCGCTCCCAGGCGAAGAAGACCACGCCCGCCGTGTAGCACAATCCGCCGGCGAGGAGCCACATCAGCCCGGCCAGGCCGACATGCGCCAGCAGCGGTTGCACGGCGATGAGCGCCAGCCAGCCCATGGCGACGTACACCGCGGTGGACAGCCGCGGGAACCGGAAGCCGAGCGTCGCCTTGGTGATGATGCCGAGGGCGGCCAGGGTCCACACCGCGCCGAGGAGCGACCAGCCCCACGGCCCTCGGAGCGCACCTAACGCGAACGGCGTATACGTGCCCGCGATGAGCAGGTAGATCGCGGAATGGTCCAGGACGCGAAATACCCGCTTGGCGCGCCGGTGCGGCAGGGCGTGATACAGCGTGGAGGCAAGGTAGAGCATGACGAGCGTCGAGCCGAAGATCGCTCCCCCGACCACCTGCCAACGGTCTCCCCGTGCGACGGCCACGACCAGCAGGATGGGCAGCGCCGCGACGCTGGCCAGCGCGGCGACGCCGTGTGTCACGCTGTTCGCGATCTCCTCGCCCAGGGACAGACGTCGTTCCATCGCCATCACCTACCGTGCCTGGGCACGGATGTCCTGGAGCGCGCGCTGCACGTGCACCCGCACCATGTCCTTCCGCCAGGCCAGTGTGAAGTCGGTATTGTCCATCGGCTTGGCCGGCCGATACGCGGCGTCGGCGGCCGCGCCGATGGCGCTGTCATCCAGGCGCGTTCCGACGATCGCCGTCCCCGCCTCGGGAATCTCCTGCGGATGGGAGGCGACGGCGCCCAGCACGACGCGCGCGGCGCTGACGCTGCCATCGGGCGCGAAGTCCACGCGCGCGGCGACGCCAAGCACCGGGAAGTCGAACGCGTCGCGGCGGCGGAGCTTGCGATAGCTCGCCCGCCAGCCCCCGTTCACGATCGGCGGAAGGTGGTAGGCGACGAGCAGCTCGTCAGGCGCCTTCTCCAGATACTGGATGCCGTCGTTGCGATACAGATCGGCCGCCGCAAGCCTCCGCGTCCCGCGCGCAGACACCAGCGTGACGTGCGCGCCCAACGCCACCGCCACCGGCACGCCGTCGGACGACTGCACGGCCCAGCAGCGCGGACTCGACGGCGCCACCCAGCAGATCGTGCCGTCCCGCTTCATGCAGAAGTCGATCGCCTTCCGCCACTCGTAGTTCTGGTCGTAGTAGTTGCAGCGTGTGTCGAGGAGGAGATTCCCGCCGATGGTGCCCATGTTGCGGAGGATCGGCGTCGACACGACGTGCGCCGCGTGGGCGACGGCCGGGTAGCGGGCGCGAACCGCATCGTGCGCCGCGAGCTCGGTGAGCGTGACGCAGGCCCCGATCGTGAGACCACTCTCCGGCGCTCCGGTGATCGCCCGCAGCTCGGGAATGCGATGCAGCGCGATCACCGTGCCCGGCGTCTGCTGCCGGCGCTTCATGTTCGGGTAGAGGTCGGTGCCGCCGGCGACGTAGGCGGCGTCGGGCGCGGCCTCCTCGAAGAGGCGCACGGCCTCTCCAATCGTCACCGGCTCGTGGTACCGAAAGCGGGGAAGCCGAAGCATCAGTCTTTCCGGCGCGGGGCCGCGCCGCTGGCGGCAGTTGTCTCGCCGGCCTGCTCCACGGGACCTCCCACCTCACTGTGCGATCGCCCATCCTCCTCGCGCCCCGTCCCGCCCTGCGCGGGCGTGAGCACGCGAGCGACGTCCGGGAATGCGTACTCTGGCAACGCCGCCGGCCCGAAGCGCCCCGCGCCCCCTTTCATCTTCTCCTTGAGCGCCTTCAATACCTTGTGTGGGGAGCAGGGAACTTCGTCGATGCGCACGCCGACCGCATCGTAGATGGCGTTCGCGACCGCCGGCATGACGGGCAGCAACGGTCCCTGGCCCGCCTCCTTGGCGCCGAACGGTCCACGCGGGTCGGGATCGTGGACGAGGATCGTCTCGACGTCGCACATCTCGAACGTCGTCGGGCTCTTGTACTCGAGCATGCTCGGATGGTGATGGACGACGTTGCGCACCCGGTCGCGGTACGTCATCTCCTCCATCAGCGCCTCACCGAGCCCCATGTAGACGGAGCCCTCTACCTGGCCGATCACCAGGAGCGGGTTGATCGACTGGCCGACGTCGTGGGCGATCCAGATTTTCGGAACGCGGACGATGCCCGTCTCGGGGTCCACCTCGACCTCCGCTACGGCGGCCGTGTACGAGTACGCCGGCGATGGACCCACCCCCGCGCCCTTGTACCGACCCGGGGAACGCGGCGGCGTGTACGACCCGGTCGTTCCCACCGTGCCGGACATCCCCTCGGCGATTTGCACCGCCTCCGCGAATGTCACGCCCCGGTCCGGCGATTCCGCGTCGAAGACGCGACGCTCGGCGAACACGAGGCGCGCCTTCGGCACGTTGAGCTTGCGCGACACTCCGTCGGCGAGAATGTCCCGTGCCCGCTCGGAGGCCTGCACGGCGGCGTTCCCCGTCATGAGGGTCACGCGCGATGAGTAGGAGCCGAGGTCGACCGGGGTGAGGTCGGTGTCGCCGGTGACGATGCGGATGTCCTCGGGCTCGATGCCTAACACGTCGGCGACGCAGTAGGCGAGGACGGAGTCGGAGCCCTGTCCGATGTCCGTCGAGCCGCAGAATGCGGCCACGCCGCCGGAGCGGTCGAGCTTGAGCTGCACGCCGGAGTGGGGCATGCTGTTCCAGTAGATCGGCAGCCCCGCGCCGGAGATGTATGACGAGCACGCGAGACCGACCCCGCGGCCGAATGGCAGCTGCCGATACCTCGTCTGCCACCCGCTGCGCTCGACGACCGCGTCGATGCACTGGCCGAGGCCCATCGAGCCGATGCGCAGCCAGTTCGCCGTGACGGAGTTGGCGGGCTGCAGGATGCGCTTCCGCAGCACGGCCGGATCGATGGAGAGATCCTCGGCGATCTTGTCGAGCTGGCACTCGAGCGCGAATCGCGGCTGTGGCGTGCCATGGCCGCGCTTGGGGCCGCATGGCGGCTTGTTGGTGAAGACGCGCGCACCGCGAAAGCGGTAGTGCGGCACCTCGTAGGTCACGGTTTGAAGGGCACCGGTGTAGTAGGTGCTCGCCACGCCGTACGAGCCGTAGGCGCCGCCGTCGAGGAACGACGTGAAGTCCATCGACACGATCCGTCCGTCGCGCGTGACCCCGGTCTTGATGCGCATCAGCGTCGGGTGGCGCCCGCGATGGCAGTAGAACACTTCCTCGCGGGTGAGCGCGATCTTCACCGGACGGCCCGTCACGCGCGCGAACGCCGCGACGACGATCTCGTGATTGAAGGGGTCTGACTTGCCCCCGAACCCGCCGCCGTTCGGTGTCGCGATCACCCGCACGTGCGCGGCCGGCATCTCGAGCACCTTCGCCAACGCGCGATGGAGATAGTGCGGCGTCTGCGTGCTCGACCACACCGTGACCTTGCCATCGGGCGACCACTGCGCGAGCGATGCATGCTGCTCCATGGGGAGGTGGGTATTCCCCTCGAAGAAGAAGATGTCGTCCCGCACGTGATCGGCGGTCGCCATCTCGGCATCGACGTTTCCGAACTCGAGCGCGATGTGCTTGTGGACGTTCCCGGCGTCACCGTAGTCGTGGATGCGCTCGTCAGGAGTGTCGCCGCTTGCCAGGGCGTCCTCCACCGACTCGATGGGTGGCAGCTTCTCGTACTCGACCTCGATGAGGTCGCACGCCTCGGCGGCGGTGTCCTCGTCGAGCGCGGCGACGGCGGCGACGGGATCGCCGACGAAGCGCACGCGATCGGGGCAGAGCGCGTGCTCGTCCTGCGAGATGGGAAGAATGCCGAACGGGATGGGCAGGTCGCGCCCGGTGAGCACCGCGACGACGCCGGGATGGCGCAGCGCGCGCGACGTATCGATCCGGACGATCTTCGCGTGCGGCTCCCGCGATCGCAGCAGCTTGCACCACAGCATGCGGGGCAGGGCGAGGTCGTCGGCGAACTTCGTCTCGCCCGTGACCTTGGATGTGGCGTCGACCTTTCGGCGCGCGGTTCCGATGACGGATTGCGGAGCGCGGATGTCGGATTGCGTCTTGTGTTCCACGCCCGGATGAGGTTGCCGCTCAGCGACGTCAGTCATTTCGCCGTATCCCGCAATCCGTCATCCGGACTCCGCAATCTGGCTCCAGCCATCTCCACTGCCTCGAAAATCTTCAGATACCCCGTGCACCGGCACAAATTGCCGCTCAGCGCGTCCTTGATCTCGTCGCGCGTGGGCGCGGGGTTGGCATCGAGCAGCGCACGCGCGGCGAGGAGAAAGCCGGGGGTGCAATAGCCGCACTGCGCCGCGCCCAGCTCGGCGAACGCCTCCTGAAGGGGATGGAGCTTGCCGCCTTCGGCCATCCCCTCGACGGTGTCGATGCGTCGGCCGGCGTAGGAGATCGCCAGCGCCAGGCACGAGAGCACCGGCATACCGTCGACGAGGACCGTGCACGTACCGCACTCGCCCAGCTCGCACCCGTGCTTGGTTCCAGTCAGGGCAAGCTCTTCGCGCAGGACCTCGAGCAACGTCTTCTGGGGCGCAAAGGCGACCTCGGCGTGCTCCCCGTTGATGACGAAGGAAGCGTGCGCCTTTTGCCGTGCGGCGGGCTCGATTAGGATCGGTGCTCCAGACATGATTGAGAATGCCTCGAAGGGCCGACGAGCCGCAAGGCGCTCCGAACGTCGCCGATGTGACGCGTGAAGGGTCCGGCGGGGTGATCACGCTGGTCGCGCAACGCTGCCCATTGTCACGACTCGTATCTGAGGGAGCAATGTCGCTTCGCCGTCTCCTGCCGTGCGCCGCGCTCGCCCTGGCCGCGGCCTGCGCCGATTCCCCGCTCGGTCCACGAGGGACCGCCCCCGATTCGCTCACGGCGCTTCCCCGCGCGCTGAGCGAGGGCGAGCTCAGCGCGGTCGCGTCGAGCAACCGATTCGCGTTCGATCTCTTCCGCAGCATCAACACGCGGTTCGCGGACACGAATCTCTTCATCTCGCCACTCAGCGCGTCGTTCGCGCTCGGGATGACGCTCAACGGCGCCGACGGGGAGACGTACGAAGGGATGGTGCAGGCGCTGCGTATCCTCGAGACCGATCAATCGAGCATCAACGCGGCGTATCGCGACCTGATCGGTCTGCTGCTGGAGCTCGATCCCTCGGTCGACATGCGCATCGGGAACGCGATCTGGCACCGCGACGGCTACCCCTTCCACCAGACGTTCTTCGACACCGTGTCGCACTACTTCGGCGCGCGCGTCGAGGGCCTCGATTTCGCCAATCCGGCGACGCTCACGCGCATCAATGCCTGGGTCGACACGGCGACCGCGGGGAAGATCACGAAGGTGCTCGACGCGATCGACAGCGATATCGTCATGCTCCTCATGAACGCCATCTACTTCAAGGGCACGTGGCGCTCGCAGTTCGATCCCGATCACACGCAGAACGCACCATTCGCCACCGAGCGTGGGACATCGTATACCGCTCGCATGATGCACCTGGAGACCCAACCCATCGCGGTCGCCTCGCTGAGTGGGGTGCAAGCAGTCGACCTGCCCTATGGGAACGCCGCGTTCACGATGACGGCGATCCTGCCACCCGAGGGAACGGACGTCGACACGTTCATCGATACCTTCGATCAGTTCCGCTGGGATGCGCTGATCGACGCGCTGCATCACATCGACACCGAGGTGTATCTCCCGAAGTTCCGCATGCAGTGGGAGGACACGCTGAACAGTGATCTCAAGGCGATGGGAATGGCGAACGCCTTTTGCTCGGGGTGCGCCAACTTCCTGCGCCTCTCTCCCGTCGGCGACCAGCTCTCCATCTCGTTCGTCAAGCAGAACACGTTCGTGAACGTGAACGAGGAGGGAACGGAGGCGGCGGCGGTGACGACGGTCGGGATCAGGGAGACCAGCGCGCCGCCATCGATCCGGTTCGACCGCCCCTTCGTCTTCATCATTCGCGAGCGTCTCAGCGGCACGATCCTCTTCATGGGAAAGGTCGCCGTCCCCATTAGCGCGGACTAAACAGGCGCACCCGAACACGTGCCGTAGCATCGAGAACGATCGTCTATAAGAGACGCCGTTCACGATGCTTTCACGTGGGAGCCTCGAATCTCCAGGGTCGCACCGTCCGCTTCCCGCGATACCGTCGGAAGCGAACCCCAGCCGCTCGCGCCATCACCGGGCGATTACGTCGACGCAGCCCCCGAGCCGGGCTTCGATCGATGCGCGCGCGTCGCCGCCACCATCGTGCGCGCGCCGCTCGCGTTCCTGGTGCTCGCGCTCGATGATCGACACGTCCTGAAGAGCGCGTGGGGCCTCCCGTCCGCGCCTCCACCACGCACCGATTTTCCCGCCGGCGAATCGCCTTTCGGCTTCGTGCTCGCGCGCACGGCTCCGCGCGTCGTCAACGACTCGTGGGATCACGAGGTGCTTCGCTCGCTGCCCATCCTCTCCGCGCTCGGCGTCCGCTCGTACCTCACGACGCCGCTCGCGCTCGACGACACGATGGTCGGGGCGCTCGTCGTTCTGGACTACGCCCCGCGCGCCTGGTCGGAGAAGGAGATCGCACAGATGGGCGACGTCGCCGCGTTCATCACGAGCGAGATCGAGCTGCGACGGGAGCGCTACGCGCGCGCCCGTGCCGTCGCCGAGCACCTCGAGAGTGAGAGTCTGCTTCGCAGCGTCATCGAGAGCACGGCGCTCGCCGTCGCGGTGAAGGACCTCGACGGCCGGTATCGCATGATCAACGAGGCGGGGGCGGCCATCCTCGGATGGGGCGCCGACGAGATCATCGGGAAGCTCGACCTCGATCTCGTCGATGCCGACCTCGCGCAGCGCATTCGTGACCGCGACCGCGACATCCTCATGGCCGGTGGCGTGCTGCTGTCGGAGGATGACGCGCCGGGCGCGCCGCACGGCGTCCGCTCGTCGACGACGGTCTTCAAGAACGCCGACGGCGACGCCGCCGGGCTGATCAGCATTTCCCGCATCATCAGCGAGCGGCAACGGGCCGAGGAGGCGCTGCGCCTGCTCCACTCGATCGTGGCGCGCATTGCGGAAGCCGACGATTTCGCTGGCGCGCTTCAGCTCGCCCTCTGGCACGTCTGTGACGTCACCGGCTGGGTGTTTGGCGAGGTGTGGATGCCGAATGTCGACGCCAGCGCACTCGACCGCTCGGACATCCGGCACAGCGCCCGGGCCGATCTGCTCGCGCGCGACGTGGCCCACGTGACGCCGCTGACTCCGGGAGACGGCCTCGCCGGCCGCGCGTGGTCGAGCAAGCAGGCCGTCTGGGTGCCGAACGTCGACGAGGATCAGGCATTCGCACGTGCCGCGCACGCGACCGCGCTCGGGCTCAAGGCCGGTGTCGCCATCCCCGTGCTGGCGGCCGACGAGGTCGTCGCGGTGCTGGTGTTCTACATGTACGAGGTGCGCGAGCAGGACGAACGCCTAGTGCACCTCATCTCGGTCGTGAGCGCCCAGCTCGGCGCCCTCATCCGCCGCAAGCGTGCCGAGGAGGCGCTGCGCCAGAGCGAGGAGAACGCGCGGCGGCTGATCGAGAACCTCAACGACGTCATCGTCGTCCTGAGCGCCGAGGGCCAGATTACGTACGTCAGCCCCTCGGTCGAGCGCACGCTCGGCTTTCACCCGCAGGAGGTGGGCCGGTCGATCTTCGAGCTCATCCACGCGGACGATGTCGGCCGCGCGCAGGAGATGATCGCCGATACCCTTGGCGCCCCCGGCTTCTCGCGGTCGATCGAGCTCCGCATTCGCCATCGCAACGGGCACTGGCGATCGATGGAGGTCATCGGCAACGCCGTGCTCGATCAGAACGGTGTGCCGACGATCATCGTCAACGCGCGCGACCTCACCGAGCGCCAGCGGCTGCAAGCGGAGCTGCGGCGCATGTCGGTGACCGACGACCTCACCGGCCTCAACAACCGCCGCGGCTTCTTCATGCTGGCCGAGCAGGAGATGAAGCTCGCGCGGCGGCTGAAGAAGGACTTGCTGCTCGTGTTCGTCGACCTCGACGACTTCAAGTCGATCAACGACACGCACGGTCACCAGGTGGGCGACCAGGCCCTGGCGGAGACGGCGGAGATCCTACGAACGGCGTTCCGCGAGTCCGACGTGCTCGCGCGCCTGGGCGGCGACGAGTTCGTGGCGCTGGCGATGTTCTCCCCCGAGGAGACCGACGACGTCATCGAGACGCGACTCCATCAGATCCTCGCCGAGCATAACGCGCGCCCGTCGCGGAAATACGCCCTGTCGATCAGCACGGGGGTGGCGCGGTTCGACGCGCGGGACGTGCAGTCGCTGGCGGAGCTCATGGCGATCGCGGACGACGCGCTGTACGAGCAGAAGCGAGCGAGAAAGGCGGGGGCTTAGAGGCAGGGCCAGGGGCCGGGGCCAGGGGCCAGGGGTGTGGAAAGGGCGGCGCGGCTTCGCCGTCGCCGCCTCATCAGATGAGAAACGGCCGCGCACTGCGCGGCCGTTTCCATCCCTGCCTCCTGCCTCCTACTCTCACACCGCGTCCGACAGCGACGTGAAGTTCCAATCCCTGACTCGCAACGACGGCACCACTCGCCCCGCCTCCACCCGCTCTGCCCGCCCGAGCTCGTCGATCTTGTTGAGCATGAACAGCGGGCTCTCGTTCCAGCGGAAGTTCTTGAGCGGGCGCGTGATCTTCCCGTTCTCGATCAGGAACGTGCCGTCGCGCGTGAGGCCGGTGACCATGACCGTCCGCTGATCGAGGAAGCGGATGTACCAGAAGCGCGTCACGAGGATGCCGCGCTGCGTCCCCGCGACCAGCTCGTCGACGGTCTTCGTGCCCCCGAGCATCTTCAGCCCGCCCGGAAGGCCACCACCAAAGCCGCCGCCACCGCCGCCCGTGGGCTGCACGCCCTTCTTGTCCGCCCAAAAGCGCGTGTAACTGAGGTTCTTGAGGACGCCGTTCTCGATCCAGGTCACGCGCCGCAGCGGAAGCCCCTCGTTATCGAAGGGCCGCATCAACAGCTGCGAGTCCGCGGGATCGGAATAGATGGTGACGCGTTCGTCGGCGATCTTCTCGCCGAGCTTGGTGCCCCCGGCTTTCGAGAACGCGCTGCGTCCTTCATCGGTGCTGCGCGCGTTGAACGAGCCCGAGAGCAGCGGCAGCACATCCGACACCGCCTGCGGCTCCAGCACCACCGTGTACATCCCCGGCTCGATCGCCTGCGGATTGCGCGATGCGAGCGCCTTGGTCGCGGCGCGAGTTCCGAGCGCGCCGGCGTCGATCTCTCCCCAATCGCGCGACCCTGCCACGGCATACCCGGAGCCGGTGCCATCGGGCGTTCGGGCCGTCGTCGACATCGACGCATCGGTGCTGGCGTGGTACGCGAAGAGCCCCTTGTTCGTCGCGACCGCGCTCGCTCCCGCGTTCGCCTCGATGAAGCCGGAGATCGAGAGCCGGTTCGCGCGCGCCTGCTCGCCATCGATCACACGCTGCGCCGCCAGCACTCGCGCCTCGGGGCCGAGGTCGGCGGTGCGCTCGACGAACGCGTCGACCGTCGCGTGCTGCTGCGCCTCGAGCTCGGGCATGAGCTCCGGATCCTCGGGCGCCAGTCGCGCCAGCCGCTCCGACAGCTCGACGGCGCGCTTGAGCGACGCATCGTCGAGCACGTTCGTCGACGCCGATGCCCGCCGGCGCCCGATCGTGCTCGTGATGGTGATGTCGGTGTCGGTGACACCACCCGCCGTCGTGATCTCACTGGCCGCGAACCGCGTGTTGCCGCTCCACCCGGAGCCAACGGTGACGCGGGTTTGCTCCGCGGTCGCAAAACCGAGAACGCGCTGCGTCAACGCTCGGGCTTCATCTCTCGTCAGGATTGCCATGGTAGGCTGGTGTCGGGTTGATCCATCAGGCCGTGCGTCCGGTATTCACGATGTTGACGTTCTGGAATCTCGCCGGCGGGCATCCATGACTCACCGAGTTCGACTGCCCCGGCTCGCCCTTGCCATCACCGAAGGATCCGCCAAGCCAGTACGAGCGCTGCCCGCCGATCATGTCCATCGAGTTCCAGAACTCCGGCGTCCGGCTCTGGTACGCCACATCCTTGAGCATGCCGACGATCTTGCCGCCGCGCACCTCGTACGCCAGCTGGCCCGAGAACTGGAAGTTGTAACGCTGCTGATCGATCGACCACGACCCGCGATTGCGAATGACGATGCCGCGATCGGTGGCGGCGATGATGTCGTCGATCGTGATGTCGCGCTCGCCCGGCAGAAGCGACACGTTCGGCATCCGCTGGAACTGCACGCTCGACCAGGAATCGGCGAACGAGCAGCCGTGCGAGCGGCGCACGCCGGTGAGGTTCGCGATCCACGCCGCCTGGTCGCGGGTCGTCTGGTAGTCCTTGAACAGACCGCGCTCGATGAGCAGCCACTGTTCCGCGGGAACACCCTCGTCGTCCCACGCCGTGCGCGAGAGCGACTCGGCCTGCGTGCGATCGGCCTGCACGTTCATGAACTCGGGTCCGTACTTGAGCTTGCCGATCATGGTGTCGGGAGGGGCGATGAAGCTGGTGCCGGCGAAGTTCGCCTCGTAGCCCATGGCCCGATCGAGCTCCGTGGGATGCCCGATCGATTCGTGGATGGTGAGCCAGAGGTTCGTCGGATCGAGAATCAGCGCATAGCGACCGACTTCCACCGACTTCGCCGACAGCTTCTGCACCGCGTACGACGCCCACTCTTCGGCGTTCCCGGGCATGTTGAGGCCGGTGATGTACTCCCACCCCGAGCCGCGCGGCGCGATCTCGTGCGTGTAGCTCTGGAAATCGCCTGGCGCAACGGCGGTCGCCGTGAACTGCGGTCCCACGCGCACGAACGTCTGCACGGTGTAGGTACCGTCGGTCGTCGCGAGCGTCTTCTCCTCGCGCAGCAGCGCCATTCCCGAGTTCACGAAGCGCACGCCCTTCGCGCGCAGCGCCGCCTCGTTCGCGGCCAGCAGGAGGGAGACCTTGTCCTCGATCGGCACGTCGACGGGATCCGTCTGTACCGGCGTCCGCCACGTGCCGACGACCGGCTGCACCGGCGCCAGCTCGACCGGACGCTTCTGTGCGCTGCGCGCTGCCCGCGCGATCCGCGCCGCCTCCCGCGCGGCGAGCTGCGCCGCCTCACGCGTCATCTGACTCGTCGCCGCGAACCCCCACGAGCCGTTCACCAACGCGCGCACGCCGATGCCGTACGACTCGGAGTCGTTCACGCCGGTGACCTGCCGCTCGCGCGTGGCCACGAACTGGCGACGGTAGCGCCCCACCCGCGCATCGGCGTACGACGCCCCCGCATCACGCGCCGCGTTCAGCGCCTCCATCACGAGATCACGAATACCGGCGTCGCCGGGCAGGTTCGCCCGCGACGGCTCGGGCATCACCGGCGCCGGCGCCGTCTCCGGCAACGTACCACCCGGTGCGCACGCCGCCGCCACCGCGGCCGCCGAGGCCGTCTTCAGAAAGTCGCGTCTTGAGGGGGACATGAGCTCGAAGGTGAAGGTTTCTCACAATGAGGAATGAGGACTGAGGAGTGAGGAAGTCAACTGAGTGGGTTTCACCTGATCGAATTCCTCACTCCTTGGTCCTCATTCCTCATTCGTATCTGAGCGCCAAAATAGGATCCAGTCTCGCTGCCCGCCGAGCCGGCCACACGCCAAAGACGATGCCCACGGCGGCGGCGAAGAGGAAGGCCAGGCCCACCGACATCATCGAGACGTCGGTGTTCCAGTTCATGGACTCGCGCAGCACCGTGGCCGAGCCGACACCGAGGATGACGCCGATCAGCCCACCGAGCAGGCAGAGCACGATCGCCTCGATCAGGAACTGGAGCAGGATGTTGATGCGTGTGGCGCCGAGGGCTTTTCGCACGCCGATCTCACGCGTGCGCTCGGTGACCGAGACGAGCATGATGTTCATGATCCCAATGCCGCCGACGAGCAGCGAGACCGTCGCGATCCCGAGGAGCAGGACGCCGAACACCTTCGTCGTCTCCTCGAACGTCGAGAGAAAATCCGACTGGTTGCGGATCTGGAAATCGTCCTCACGGCCGGGCCGCAGCCGGTGCTCGCGGCGCAGCACCTTCTGAATCTCCGCCATCGCGTTCGGAATCTCCGCCTCGCTCTTCGCGAGCACGTTGATGGCGCGCAGCCAGTTCGATCCGAGCACGCGGAATCGGGCGGTCTGAAGCGGGATCAACACCAGGTCGTCGGGATCCTGGAAGCCGCTGCCCGTACCCTTGCGAGCCAGCACGCCCACGACCTCGAACTGGATTCCGCGAATGCGGATGTCTTCACCCACCAGCGCCTCGGCCGACTCCATTCCGAGGTTTTCGACGACGGTGGGGCCAAGCACCGCGACGCGCTTGCGACCATCGTCCTCGCTGTTGGTGAACATACGCCCCGCGTCGAGGCGGTACTTCCGCACATCGACGTAGTTGGCCGTCGTGCCGACGATCTGGGTATTCGTGTTCTTGTTGACGTACTGTACCTGGAGCTGCCGCGTCATCTCCGGTTGCACCGCCGTGAGCAGCGTCGCACGCTCCGCCAGCGCCTCGGCGTCCTCCATCGTGAGGCGGGCCCGGCTGTCCATGACCACGACGCCGCGGCCGAACTGCTGCCCGGGCATGATGGTCAGCAGGGTGGTACCCAGGGCGCTGATGCGGTCGCGCACCGCCTGCTGAGCCCCGCGGCCGAGCGCGATCATCGCGATCACGGCCGCGACGCCGATGACGATGCCGAGCATCGTCAGGAACGACCGCATCTTGTTCGCCCGCAGCGCACCGAGGGCGACCCGCACGATCTCGCCGATCAGCACGTCACCGCCCTCCGCCGCGCGGGGCCCCTCCCGTCGCGCCGCTCCCGCCAGTCGGCTGCCGCTGCATGCCCGGAACGCCACCGCCCGTCATGCCGCGGAAGCGCTCCAGCTGCTGCTGGCGGCGCTGCTGGAGCGCGGCGGCCGTAATGATCGCCACCCGCTCTCCCTCGGTGAGCCCCGAGAGCACCTCGCTGTAATCGTAGTTGGCGATGCCTAGCGCCACGACGCGCGGCTCGAACGTCGCGCCCTTGGCGACGAATACGAGCCCGCGCCGCCCGCCGCCATTCGGCCCGCGTGCAGGCGCCTCGCCGCTCATCGTCGGGCGCTGTCCCGCGCTGCTATCGGCCGGGGCGCCGCGCTGCGCACGCGCGCATCCCATCGCCACCCGGCCATCGACGCCCAATTCCGCGTAGATCGCGCGCGTCTGCTCGCGCATCTGCTGCGGGTCGGCGGTGCCGGCCATGCGCGCCGCACGCAACGAGTCCAGCCGGGCGCGAAGCCGCGGCTTCTTGTCGAGCGCCGCCCGCACCTCCGCGCACTGCGCCGCGGTCGGCGCCGGCATCTGCTGGAACTGACCGCGCTCCTGCGCGGGAGCGTCTTCGCCGAGGACGATGTCGCCGCGTGAGATCGTCGTCACGCGATCGCCACCATTCCCGCCGCCACCCATGGCACCGGTGAACTGCGACTGCACCTGCCGACGGACGCTGTCCGGATCGAGCCCGAGCGCGGCCGCCGCCGCGGTAATGTCACGAGGCGGACGCACGGCATCGTTTGGCACCGCGATCACGTTCTCGCGCCGTTCGACGAGGACCGACACCTCGCCGTTCATCCCCGGCATGAGGAGCCCTTCGCGATTCGAGACCGCGACGAGCACCGGGAACATCGTCACGTTCTGCTGCACGACCGCCTGCGGCTCGATCTTCTCGACCGAGCCACGGAACGGACGATCGGGGTAGGCATCGACGGTGACCGTCGCCTGCTGCCCGGGCTGGATGTTGCCGATGTCGGTCTCGTTGACGAGCGCCCGCACGCGGACCTGCGACAGGTCGGCCATCTTGAGCAGCAGCGTGCCGCCGCCAAAGGCGCCCGTCGCCGAGGTGATGACCTGTCCCGTCGACACCGTCTTCTCGATGATCGTTCCCGCGAGCGGCGCGCGCACCGTCGCATCCTCGAGCCGCTGCTGCGCGAGATCGAGCGACGCATCGGCACGCGTCACCTGCGCCTGCGCGTTCGCGAAATCGAGCTGCGCCGTCTCCAGCTCCTGCGCGGTGATGATCTGCTGCTTGAACAGATCCTCCGAGCGCTTGCGCTGTGCCTGGGCGACCGCCACGCGCGCCTGCGCCGCGCGCAGATCGGCCAGCGCCTGGTTGTACTGGTTGCGCACGTCGCGCGTGTCGACCTGCACCAGCAGGTCACCCGGCTTCACGCGGGTGCCCGTCTCGACTGGCATGCGCTCGATTTGTCCCGAGGCCTTCGACTTCACCTCGATGACGTTGATGGGCTCGACCACTCCAGTCGCCTCGGCATCGACGACGATGTCGAGCCGCTCCACTGGAACAGTCTGAATGTTCGAGGCCTCTTCCCGCTCCCCCTTGCAGGCGGCGAGCGTGACGAGAGCTATGAGTACAAAGGGCGTGACGCGCAAAGGGATCTCCATTTCAGAAAACAGGGCCGAGGGCCAGGGGCCACGGGCCATGACCCCTGCCCTGAGCCCGCTGGCTGGCCCCTGGCCCTTGGCCCTTGACCCGCTCAAAGCGACCTGCCAACCAAAGCTTCCAGCTGCGCCTTCGCGATGCGGTAATCATACCGCGCCTGGATCAACGCGGCGCGGGCGTTGTTCAGCTCCGTCTGCGATGTCAGTAGATCGAGCAGCCGCGACGCACCGACCGCGTACCGCTGTTGCTGCACGCGCACATCCTCCTCGGCGGCCGCCACGCTCGCGCTCTGAATCGCGATGCGCGCTTCCGCGGTGCGGAGGGCGCCGAGGAACTGTGAGAGCTGCTGCTGCGCGGCGAACTGGGCGTCGCGAAGCGCCGCCGAGGTGTTTGCCTCCTGTACGTCCGCGGCCACCCGCTGTTCCTCGCGGTTGAGCCGGTTGAACAGCGGATACGACGCGGTGAAGCGCAGATTGCTCGAATAACGGAAGGGATCGTTCCATCCGTACCCGAGGTCGTCGCCGTTCGACCCGCGCGAGTACGACATGCTGATCGTCGGGAAGTACGACGACCGCGCCGCGCGCTGGCTGGCGCGGGCCACCTGCCACTGCGCGGCCGCCTCGCGAATCGCCGGCCCGTCGAGCGCCAACCGCTCGAGGCTCGCGCTGTCGACCGCGATCGTCTGTGCGCCGAGCGCGTCGTCCGCCGGCGTGACGGGGAAGGGCGTCGCCACCAGGCGCGTCAACGTCGCCTCGGCGGTGCGAAGCGCGTTCTGCGCGGAGATCAGCGCCAGCTGCGCATTGCCGATCTGGATGACGGTGCGCAGCGAGTCGCTCTTCGTCGCCGCACCGGCGGCCATCCGCGCCGTCGCCGTGCGCATCTGGAGCTGCGCCTCCTCGAGCTGCGTGCGAGCGGCGGCCTCGGATTCGCGGGCCGCCAGGCCGTCGTAGTACGCCTGCTTCACGCTCAGGGCGATCTGGAAGCGCTGATCGATGTCGTTCGCTTCGGCCGCGTCCTGCTGCGCGCGCGCGCGGCGCAGCTCGTAGAATCGGGAGCCGCCATCGAAGAGCTGAATGCTCATCGACGCCCCCGCCGAGCTCGACCAGGGGGATTCGTCCCCCACCGGACGGCCCGCCTGAATGGTCCGCGTGCCTCCCTCCCACGAGCGCGACATGTTCAGGTTCACGTCGGGGAGGAACGATGCGTAGGCACCGCGGACGGTCGCGTCGCTCGTGCGAAGCTGACCGCGCGATTGCACGGCGCCCGGCGCGTTGCGCTGCGCGAGCTGCACGGCCTCCTCGAGCGTGATCGGCCGCGGCGCTTCCTGCGCGCTCGCGAGGCCGGCCCACGTGACGGCGGCGACCGCCAGATATCGAGTACGCGACATCACCTGGTCTTCTTCTCCTTCTCCGAGTCCTTTCGCGCGAGCAGCTCGTCGAACCGCGCGCGCTGCGCGTCATCGAGCACGCGGCGGATCTGCTGCCGCGCCGTGTCACGCACGGCGACCATCCGGGGGCGCACGGTCGAGATCACCGCGCGCATCTCGCGATGGCGCCGCTCGACGATGCTGTCCACCGCCGCCGACTGCTCGGGCGTGAGGTGGAGCTCTTCCGTCAACCATGCGAACGATCGACGGTTGTCGCCGCTCTTCGCGCATCGGTCGCTGGTGAGCACCCGATCGGCGGTAAAGCCCAGCGCTCCTCCGACGAGAAGCGCGCCCAGCAGGAACATCAGCGCGAGACTTCGCGAGCGCTGCATGTCGATACTCCGAGTTTAGGGTTCGATGACGTAGCGGAGGGTTGCCTCACGCCCGTCCGTTTCCGTGACTTCCGTGGCGACCCGAGCGGTATACGAGATCGGCGTTTCGAGCAGCGTCGCCATCTCGCGCGCTTCCACGTCGTGCGTGCGCACCAGGGCCGCGCCGGTGATGAGCGCCGCCAGCGCGGCGGCGATCAGCCCCGCCCCGGTCCAGCGCGCGAAGGGCGCCGTCCAGTCCTCGTCCTCGCCGAGACGCGCCAGCATGGTGGCCTCGAGCGCGCTCCAGTAGGCCGCGTCGTCCGGCGGCGCCAGCAACGCGCGCAGTGCCGCGGTGATCCGCGGATCCTCGGGCTCGATGTGATGACCGTCGATCATGAGTCGCTCCGTGTATCGCTCAACAAGCGCCGCAACGTCGCGCGTGCGTGGTGCAAATCCGACCTGGCCGTGCCCTCGGGAATGCCGAGCATCTCGCCGATCTCGGCATGCCGAAACCCCTCGACATCGTGCAGCACGATCACCGACCGTTGACGCTCCGTCAGCCGCTCCAGCGCCGCGCTCAGGCGGCGCCTCAACTCGTCCGATTCCGCGGGATCGCGGAAAGGGAGTGCAATCGTCTCCGGCAACGTGACCGCCGTCCGAACCTTTCGGCGGCGCTGCAGATCGAGCGCCGCGTTCGCGACGATGCGATGCAGCCACGCGCCAAACGGCTCGCCCGGCCTGAAGCGCGCCAACGCTCGATACGCGTGCAGGAACCCGTCCTGCACCGCATCCTCCGCGTCGTGATGATCGAGCACGATCGCTCGCGCGACCGCATAGGCTCGCCGTTGATAGGCACGAACCAGCTCCGCGAACGCCTCGCGGCTGCCCCGCTGAGCGGACAGCACGAGCTCGCGCTCGCGCGCCCGATCATCAGGCACGTGGAGGGCGCTGCCCGCGATGGGGCGCGTCGGAGGGGAAACGGCGGTCGCGATCATCTACCAGACGTCCTGCATCAGGTACGCGCCGCGCGGGCAAAACGTTGGGTGATGACACTACCCGCCAGCCGGCGCCGGTGCCCCCTGGGCGGGTGGGGTTCCCGCGAGCCCAATCGCGACCGCCTCGCGCCGCATGGCGTCGATCACGAACTGAATGTGCGTGTCGAGGTCGACGCCCAGCTCCTCGGCGCCGCTCACGACGTCCTCGCGGCTCACGCCACGGGCGAACGCCTTGTCCTTCATCTTCTTCCGCACCGACTTCGCGTCGACCTCGTGGACGCTCTTCGACGGCCTCACGAGCGCGGTGGCGGTGACCAGCCCGGTGAGCTCGTCGACCGCGAACAGCGTCTTCGCCATTCGCGACGTGCGCGCCACCCCGGAGTACTGGGCGTGGCCGAGAATCGCCTCGAGGATGTCCTCGGGCCAGCCGTGCTCCCGCAGGATGCGAACGCCTTCGGCTGGATGGCCGGAGGTGGGCGAATGCTCCTGATTCGGCCACCGCTCGTAGTCGAAGTCGTGCATGAGCCCGGTGAGTCCCCACCGCTCCGGATCCTCACCGAAATGCTCGGCGTACGCGCGCATGGAGGCCTCGACCGCGAGCATGTGCTTTCGGAGGGAGTCGCTCTGCGTGAACTCGTGGAGGAGAGCGAGGGCGACGGGCCGAGGGGGGAGTGGGTGAGTCATGGGTCTCGGTTGATGGGTGAAGGTGCTCGAGGTGCTCGAGGTACTCGAGGTGCTCGAGGGCACTGCCTTCCCCCTCGAGCCCCTCGAATACCTCGAG
>DATBIU010000027.1:0-14394 GCA_036556765.1 Gemmatimonadaceae bacterium
CGCGCGACGGGGCCCGCGACCGTCGCCCCACCAGTTCGACTGCGCGGAGAGTGGCGGCGGCTCCGCGTTGACCAGCGCGGCCACCGCATGGTCCGCGAAGTCGTTGTTGGCGACGGTCGCGGTTCCCCAGTCCGCGACCTCGAGGCCGCGTCGCTGCCGCCACACCCGATTCCCCTCGAAGCGAACGGTTGCCGCGCGCAACGAGGCGCCATCGAGCGCACCGTATTCGACGATGATCGATCCGGTCACCTCGGCCGAGGTCGCGGTCGCCGCGATCGCGGCCGGCCAGCGCATCGCCGGCACGGTGCGCGCGCCCGCTCCCGAGAGGGATGCGTTCTGGACGGTGAGCGACCCGCCAGTGAACGCGACGGCGGTTTCGTTCGCACCGGAGAATCGCGTGCCGCGAACGGTGAGAGTCGCGCCTGGCCCGTCGACGGTGATCGCCGCCATGCCGGAATCGGCCGTCGCGCTCGTGCAGCTCGAGAGCCACCCGCCCACGACGGACAGGGACGACGCCCCGCGTACGTCGACGCAGCCACGTCCCACGCCGTTACGAAGCGTGTCCGATGTCATCGCGATCGTGTCGGCCTCCTCCGCCACCACCGAGCGCAGCGCGCCCTCGAGCATCGAGGCATCCATCGACCAGGTCGAGCGCGTCGAGCGCACGTGGTATCGGCCACCGCTGAGCCGATTGCCCACCATCGAGGCGCCGGCGCCTCGGGCATCGAGCAGACGGATGGCGTCCATCGCGCTGCTGCCAGTTTCGGTAAACGAGTTCGCGCTGACCGTCACGCCACCCGAGCCCAGGATCTCCAGTGCCGCGCGCCCGTCGACCGCGCTGCCACCCGACGGCGGATCGGTGGCCAGCTGATTGAGCGTGAACACGTTGTTGGTGATCACGGTCGCTCCGGTCGCCGCCCGCACGCGCACCAGGCGATGGCGCCCCGCGAGGGTGTCGCTGGCGACGCGCGCCCCGGCGGTGGAGTCGAGCCCGATGCGCACGCCCACCGTGGCGCTGACCGCGCTCAGCTCGATGACGTTGCCCGACCCTCCCACGACGCGAATCCCCTCGCCCCCGGCACCTGCGACCGAGTCGACACCGGACACCCGCACGCGGGTGACGAGCCCCGTGCTGACGTTCGACAGCAGGATCCCGTACCCGACGACGGCGTTCACGCGACTGTCGGCGATCACCGGCCCCGTGGCGTTGGCGATCCGGAACCCACGCCCGACGCGCGATGTCTGCCCGGGATTGACGTGCACGTTCTCGATGCGCACGCCCGCACCGTCGGCGTCGACCGCCGCACCATCGACCGCGTGCCGCACGGCGAGGTTGCGAAGCAGCACGGACGACCCCGCGCCAATCGAGATCGCCGACGGCCCACTCTCGTGCGAGAGCGTGGGCAGTAGCGCGATGTTGTTGCCGCTCGAGCGGTAGGCGGAGTCGTTGCCAATGATGGCAAGCTGCCCAACGAGTGCGAGCGACTCGGCGTACGACCGGTTTCCGGGGTGCACGAACAGCGTATCCCCCGACGCCGCATCGGCGAGCGCCGCCTGTAGCGTGGCGAAGGGCCGGGTCCGTGTGCCGATCCGTGGAAGCACATTGGAGGCGTTGTCGACGTGCAGTGTCGTGAGGTCGCGAATCACGAGCGCCACGGTATCGGAGACCGTCCCCGCCTCACCGATGATCCGCGCGGCGCCGGGCGAGATCGCGGTCACCGTTCCCGCGACCGAGACGGTCGCGACGGCCGGATTGTCGGATCGCCAGACGGTCGCGTAGTTCGCGATCGGCACGCCCTGGGCGTTTCGAACGTCGGCCGTATAGGTGAGCTGCTGGCCGGCCCTGGTCAGCGTGTCAGCCGCGGGCTGGATGACGATCGTGGCCGGATCGTTCGTGACCTGGACGCGGGCGCCCGAGCGAACCGGCCCCTTGAACGCGTAAATCGTGGTGATGCCGGCGCCGATCGCGGTGACGCGCCCGGCGTCATCGACACGCGCCACGGAGGCGTCGCCACTTTCCCAGAAGGGGGTGACGTCCGGAACGGGCGCGCCGCTATTGTCGACGGCGGTGGCCGTGATGGTCACTTCCTCGCCGAGGCTCCGGAGCGTCACCGCCTCCGGCGACAAGAGGAAGCTCGCGAGCCGCTGCTCGACGGTCACGGTCGCACGAGCCGTGTCGAGCGCGACGATGGCGAGCACCTCCGTGGCGCCCGTGCCGCGCGCGGTGAGACGCCCATCGGTGACGGCCACCTTGTTCGTGTCCAGCGATCGCCACTCGACCGGGATGTCGACGATCTGGTCGCCGGCACCCAACGGAATGGCGTGGATAGTCGCCGTGTCGCCGACACTCGTCAGCCCGACGACCGAGCGGTCGAGCTGGAGATCCTTGAGCGCGACCCGCAGCGTGCGGTGCCACGACTCCCCCTCCTCGGGGAAGAGTGACCCGAGCACGCGGATCGTCACGTCCGCGGTCCCGAGGCGCCGTGCGTAGATCGAGTCGCCGCTCGTGGAGACGGCGATGATGTCGGGGTTGTCGCTCGAGAGGATGAGCCGGGAGTGTGTCACGGGCGCGCCGTCGCTCGTTATGCGGACGACCGGTATCACCCGGCTCTCCACGAACAGCAGCGTATCACTGAGCCACTCCAGCTCGAGCCGGTCCACGCCCACGGGGCCGAGCACGTTCGCCCCGTCGCAGGTCGCCGTCACCATCACCGTCGCCACGGCGGCCGCGAGACGCGTGAGCGCCAGGGCGAGTGCATGCACAGGTGATCGACGAGCGCGATACGGCATGACTCGGCGCGGGGCGGTGGGCGATGGCAACGGGGTGTATCTCGTCTGCCTGACGGCGGATGGGCAGCGGTCCGACTCTGCTTTAGACGATTCTCAGAGGGGCCGCGATACGAGATTCGGGGTTTCCTCGCCCCGGGCGGACCTGCGGTCTCGTCGACGGGGAGCGGCCGGGGGCGGTCGACGACGGCGATCTGTCGGCCCCCCGGCCCCGCCTCGAGCACCCGCCTCCAGTTCGGCTCCCCGCGCTTCGGCGCGGCGAGCAATTCCGACTGGGCTACGCCAACTTCGAGGTCGGCGTACCCGCGCTTTGATGAAGCGCCGTGCTCAGGCCATGTACGCCGCCGAGCGCGCCGGGCGCTGCCTAACGCGGGTCCGGCCACCGTACACCGTCGCCGGGACGAGGAGGGCGAGGAACACGAGGTGGTACCATACCGGGGTCAGGCTCCACGCCGACGCCTCGATGCCAATGCCGAGGAGGAGTTGGAGAAGGGCCAGCCCCCACACCGCCGGCATGGGGTTCTTCGCGGCCACCGTGGCCGTCACATACCCGGCGAGCACCGACAGGATCACACTGTAGACGACGAGGGCGGCGAGTACGCCGGCATTCGTTACCGGTTGGCCCGCGGGAAGCGCCGATGGGAACGCCGCCGCTACCCCCATTGTCCCACCGACCCACAACGCGGCCCACACCACCGCCCCGGCCAACACCGCGAGGATCATCCGTCCCATACCCATCGTGCACCTCCAGTTGGAGTCGCCGCATTCCGCCGTTGACGTGGCGAATATGTGATATTATTATCACATGTGCAAGATGGAGAACAGGGTGCCGCGACGGCGTGACGATCTCGATCCGGTGTGGAAGGCATTGGCGAGCCCGCTACGGCGGGCAATACTCGACCAGCTTCACGAAGGGCCGCAGACGACGTCGGCGCTGGCCGAGCGGTTTCCAGGGCTCACGCGCTTCGCCGTGATGCAGCACCTGCGTGTGCTCGAGGACGCCGAGCTGGTCATTCCGCGACGCGTCGGTCGCCAGCGGTTCAACTATCTGAACCCGACTCCCATTCAGCGCATCGCCGACCGATGGGTTTCGCGATACATGAGGCCGTGGACCGAGGCGCTGGTCAGCCTGCGAGACGAGCTGGAATCCCCACCGCGCGAGGAGCGCGCATGACAACCGCATCCGGATCGAAGCCCGCGTCACCCGCGACGCAATTACCCGATCACGTCGTCTCGATTCACATCGACGTGCCGGTGCAGCGCGTGTGGGACGAGATCACCAAGACGGGACGAATCCAGCGATCGCTCTACAACACGGTGCTCGAGACCGATCTCAAGCCGGGCAGCCGCCTTCGCTACTACAGTCCCGACAAGAAGCGCGTCTTCATCGTCGGTGAGGTCGTGTCGGTCGAGCCACCCCGCAAGTTCTCGCATACCTACATGTTCACGACCAGTGTCTCGCCGTTCACGCTCGTGACCTGGGAGCTCGCCGAAGAGGCCGGGGGCTGCCGCGTGACCATCACGCACTCGGGTTGGACCACCGCGCACAAGGCGCCGGAGAAGGTCGCCGCGGGATGGAGGGAGATTCTCGCTCTCCTCAAGCACGAGATGGAGACCGGCGATCTCCCCATGAAGGCGAAGGTGATGTACGCCATGTACGGCGCCTTCATGTTCATGATGCCGAAGAGCACCACGACGGAGTACGTCGACAAGCAGGGGTGGTGACCCTCACCGCATCCACCCCACCTTTCGACGCCACGCGAGCTCGGCGGCATCGTGCTCGGCGATCTCGTCGGCGGTCGGCGGCGGCGTCTCGCGAATTCCGGAGAGCAGCTCGCCAAGCGAGGGGAGTCCGACTTCGCGGCGCCACTCCTCCACCTGCGACACGTCCTCGAGAGGATACGGCGCGAGCCCGTTGATGGTCTCGCGCAGCTGGGAGCCGTACCGTTGGGGAACGCCCTCGAAAGCGCGAATGCGATCGTCCATCATCGCGAACTGCCATCGCGGCGCGTCACCGCGACGGGACGCCTCGTCGAGCAGGCCGCGACAGGCGCGCATGAAGGCGGGCTCGCCGATCGAATGTTGCGCGATGCGCCACGCCGCATGCGCGCCGTCCTTCCCCACGAGCTTTTCCCCGGGCCATCCCACGCGCAGGATGATCTCACGCAGGCGCGCCGCGTTTTCCCGGTGCACCGCTTCCATGCGCGGGTGGTACCCCTTGAAGAGCGAGCCGTCGGCAGCGAGCTCCGCGCGGACCGTCTGATCGCGCGCGTCCATGCGCAGGAGCTGGTCCCGAAGGGCCGAATCCATTGCCGCTAGCTTATCGGAAACGAGCGTGATCGTCTACGCCCGCTTCCGCTGACCCGCCGCGCCGCCAGGCCTGTCGCGACGTCGACGATCGCGCCGCTACGATCCCCGGCGGCCCGACTTCATCGAGGTGGAGTGCGGCTTGATCGTCGGCACGCGCGGCTGCACGGCGGGCTTCACGGGAGACTGCGACTGCACTTCTCCGTCCGGACGCGCGCGCTCGGGCTTGCCGGCAGGACCGCGGCCGAATTTCGGGATCACTGGTCGGTGCTTGCGCTTCATACATTCCTCCCCGGATCGATCCGCGAGGAATTTTAGCGCTGGACGCTCCGCTCGCCAGACGGACGCTTCGGCTTTCCTTCCGTCATATGGGTCAGCCGGCCCACGCACTCATTGCCAGAACGCACCCGGGCCTGGGAGAAAGGGACCTTGGAGATCGCGCGTGCTGACGTCGAAGCGAAGCTCGAGCAGCACCACGCCGACTCCTTCGCCTGGGCGATGGCGTGCTGCGGACGTGAGCGCAGTGAGGCGGAAGACGTGCTGCAAACCAGCTATCTCAAAGTCCTGGATGGGCGGGCTGCCTTCGCATCCCGGTCGAGCTTCAAGACCTGGCTGTTCGGGGTCATTCGACGCACCGCGGCGGAGCACCGGCGCTGGCGCGCCGTGGGGCGCTTTCGGTCGCGGACGATCGATCCCGCCGACCCCGCACCTGATCCGGCGACGCTCGTCACGCATTCGGAGTCCTCGGCGCGGCTCCTCGCCGCCCTGGCGCGGGTGACCGAGCGGCAGCGGCAGCTGTTGCACCTCGTGTTCTATCAGGACCTGACGATCGTCGAGGCCGCCGGCGTGCTCGGAATCTCGGTCGGCACGGCGCGCACGCACTACGAGCGCGGCAAACAACGGCTGCGCGAAATGCTGACGGTGGAGAACGACCGATGAGTGACGACGACCGCGAGCTGCGGGATCGGTTCGCGCACCTGAGAGCCGAGGATCGAGCCGGCGTCCCGGCCTTTCGCGCACCCTCTGCGGCTGCGCGTTGGAGCTGGTCACCACGCCTCGTCGTCGCGGCGGCGATCGTCTTGATCGCGCTGGTGCTCGCCCGGCCTGATGCGACCCCACCGCGGCTGGCGCATGAAGTCGACCTCGGCGCCGCCGCGTGGCGGTCTCCCACCGATTTTCTCCTCGTCACGCCGGGGCGCGAGCTGCTGCGATCCGTGCCGGCGCTGGGATCGCCCGAGACGTTGGCACCGATCGACTTGCGCGGGCGCTCGTCCGCGCCGGAATCCACACAATCCTAGAGGACACTCCCATGATCCGCTCGTGCCGTCACGCGATCGTGCTGCTGCTTGCCGCGACACCGATGCTCGCGGCGCAGGAGCCGGAGCCCGAGTTCGCCAAGCACCTCTTTCCCCCGGAGCTGGTGATGCAGCACCAGAGCGCCATTCGGCTCACGCCGGAGCAGCGCACATCGATCACCGAGGGAATTCGCGACTTCCAGCTCAAGGTGGTCGAGCTGCAGTGGAAGATGCAGGACGAGGCACAGAAGCTGACCGAGCTGGTCCAGGGCGCGCGGGTGGATGAGGGACAGACGCTCGCACAGGTGGACCGCGTGCTCGGGATCGAGCGGGAGATCAAGCGGGCCCACATGGGGCTGCTCGTTCGCATCAAGAACGCGCTGACGCAGGATCAGCAGGTGGCCCTGGCGTCCATGCGCGATGCGAAGCGGTGAGCGGTCGGCCGCCTAACGTGCGTCACGCGCGGAGGAACGCCGGGGAATCCAGCGCGGCACGCGCGCCTTGTAGTCCCGGTAGGGCCCGCCGAAGCGACGCTCGAGCCCCGGCTCCTCCACGAGAGCGAAGTACGCGGAGTTGACGGCAATGAACGTCACGAGCCACAGGGCGACCACCCACGACCCCGTGACGAGCGCCAACCCCGCGAGCACGGCCGCGACCCCGCTGATCATGGGATTGCGCAGATAGCGATACGGGCCGACCGCCACGAGCTCCTGCGTGGGATCCCAGGGCGCCAGCGTGCCGCGACCGACGCGGGCGAAGAGCAGCACACACCACGAGAACAGGAGGATCCCGGCGACGAGCACCACGCCGCCGAGCCCGCGCACGGGCCCCGCGAGCGCCGAATCGGGGCTCCAGCGCGAATCGATGACGACGAAGCGGGTGAGCAGCCAGCGCGGAACGATGACGGCCATCACCACCGGCAGCACGAGTATCGCGAGCAGATGGCGAATGACGACGAGCAACCGGTGCACGCGGCTCGGCTACTGGTATTGGATGTACAGCGGCTTGGGCTCGAGCTTGAGAATCTCCGTCGGCGTCATCAGCGCGTGCCCGCTCTTCGTGTCGTTCCGGTAGAACAGCTTGAACCCCGTGAACTGCACCGGCTCCTCGTAGATGTAGCGCCGGTACGATTCCCGCTTCAGCGATGGCCAGCCCCACCCGTCCATGTGCATCACGATCTGCACCCGTGGGTCGAGCGTGATCTTCCGCGAATTCGTGACCATCGGGCGCGTGAACCGGTGCACCACGAACACCTTCGGCGGCAGGTTGTGCTGCGTGACCAGCCCGGCGAGGTACGAGGTCGCGAAGTTGATGTCGGCCGCGTCGAAGGAGCCGATACGCTCACCGGGACGGCCGCCGCGCTTCATCGAGAACTCCGGGTCGATGCCCAGGTGGACGTTGGGCAGCGCCAGGTACTTCGACAGCCTCGGCAGCTCCTCCTGGAGCGTGCTCTTCCCGACCTGAAGATCGAGGAACACGATCGCGTTCCGTGTCTGCGCCCAGCTCAGGACGCGGTCGATCAGTGTGTCTGCCATGCGCGCGCGATACTTCCCGTCCCGCCCGGACGACGCCTGAGCGACGACGGCAATGAGATGCAGCGCCGGCTGAACCGGGGTCAGGGAATCGGCGGCGCGCCACTCGGCCACGACCGTATCGAGCTTCGCGAGCATTCTCTCGGGCGGCAGTGCGCCGAGAATGCCCATGCGCTTCGAGAGCGGGTTGCCGTAGAACGCCACGATGCGCGTATCCGGCAGAATGGAGCCGGGCAGCGGCATGGGGCCCGGCACCGGCCACACCGGCTTCGGCTTCGCGGGACGCACCGGCGGCGGGCTTTTCGGTGCGGCGGTCGCGGTCGCGGAGTCTGAGTTCGTGCTCGCGCTATCCGGTCGCGGCGCGCGCGTGGTGGCTTGCGCCCCCAGCAGGCGAGCGGGGGCCGTCAGGGACAGGGCCACCAGCGCGGCGGCAAGGCTCATTCGAGAGGCTCGAGGCATGGCGTTGATGATAATCGCGGACGCAGCCGGATGGCTGTGACCGGCGTGGCCGAGCGGGAGTGGCGCCATGCCCACTTCCGCGCCACAATAGGAGCCTCCTCAAGTCCGGAGGGTCCATGGTTCGCCTCCGTCTCACCGCGCTCCTCGCTCTCTTCGTCATCGCCGCACCGCCCGCCGCGCAGACGCCGGACACGCGCCTCGCGCTCGCGGACTATCTGGAATGGGAGGACGTCGCCGATCCTCAGCTGGCCCCGGACGGACGCCAGATCGTCTACACCCGGCGCTGGGTCGACAAGCTCAACGACCGATGGGAATCGTCGCTGTGGATCATGAACGCCGACGGCTCCCGCAACCGCTTCCTCGTCAACGGGTCGAGCCCAAACTGGTCGCCCGACGGAACCCGCCTCGCGTATCTGGCGAAGGGCGAGCCCAGCGGGACACAGCTCTTCGTTCGGTGGATGGACGCCGAGGGCGGCACGACGCAGCTCACGCGCGTCACCGAGTCGCCGGCCGACCTCGAGTGGTCGCCCGATGGGAAATCCATCGCCTTCCGGATGCTCGTGCTCGCCAAGGAGAAATGGGACATCGGCATGCCCGCCGCTCCGAAGGGCGCGAAGTGGACGGAGCCGCCGCGGGTCGTGACCCGGTTCCGCTATCGACTCGATCGGCAGGGCTACATCGACGACGGCTATCGCCACCTGTTCGTCGTTCCGGCCGACGGCGGAACGCCACGCCGCCTGACGAGTGGCGACTTCGAGCATGGCCCCGCGCGCTGGACCCCCGATGGCCGCAAGCTCGTCTTCGGCGCGCTGCGCGATGCCGAGGCCGACTACAAGTTCAACGAGAGCGAGGTGTACGCCGTCGACGTCGCCTCCGGTGAGGTCACGCAGCTCACGACGCGGAAGGGTCCCGACGGCAATCCGGTGCCCTCCCCCGATGGCAGGCTCATCGCGTACACCGGGTTCGACTGGAGCGACGACACCTGGCGCGACGCGACGCTGTACGTCATGAACGCCGACGGGTCGAGCTCACGCGCGCTCACCGCCTCGCTCGACCGCAGTCCGATGCAGCTGCAGTGGGCCCCCGACGGCTCCGGCATCTACTTCACGATCGAAGACAGAGGCTCGCGCAACCTGTGGTTCGCCCCGCTGCGCGGTGAGCCGCGCGCCGTCACGACGGGCACGCACGTGCTCTCGGTCACGGACATCCGCGGCGCCGCCGCCGTCGGGCTGCGCACCAGCTTCCAGTCGCCGGCCGACGTGGTGGCGTTCGCGCTGAAGACGCCCGGCACGGTGCGGACGCTCACGAGCGTCAACAGCGACGTCCTCGCCGGGAAGACGTTAGGCAGCGTCGAAGAGGTGTGGGTACGGTCGGTGGACGACTTCCGCGTGCAGGGGTGGATCGTCAAGCCACCCGACTTCGATCCGGCCCGAAAGTACCCAATGATGCTCGTCATTCACGGCGGGCCGCACGCGATGTACAACGTTGGGTTCAATTTTGGATGGCAGGAGCATGCCGCCAAGGGCTACGTCGTGCTCTACACCAATCCGCGCGGCAGCACGGGCTATGGCAGTGCGTTCGGCAACGCCATCAAGCACGCCTACCCGAGCAAGGACTATGACGACCTCATGGCCGCGGTGGACACCGTCCTCGGTCGCGGGTACGTGGACGCGAAGAAGCTGTTCGTGTACGGATGCAGTGGAGGCGGCGTGCTCACGTCGTGGATCGTCGGCCACACCGACCGGTTCGCCGCGGCATCGGCGAACTGTCCGGTGACGAACTGGCTCAGCTTCGCCGGCACGACGGACATCAACCTCTGGGGCTACAACCGCTTCCCGAATCCGCCCTGGGAAGATCCGTCGCTCTATCTCAAGCTCTCCCCACTCATGTACGTCGGCAACGTGAAGACGCCGACGATGCTGATGACGGGCGTGCTCGACTTGCGCACGCCGATCTCGCAGACGGAGGAGTACTATCAGGCGCTGAAGTACCGAAAGGTGCCGACGGCGATGGTGCGGTTCAACGAGGAGTACCACGGCACGTCGTCCAAGCCATCGAACTTCATGCGAACGCAGCTCTATCTCAGGTCGTGGTTCGAGCGATACACGCCCAAGGAGAGTGTGGCGGAGGCGGGGCCGAGCTCGCCGTGATTGCGAAACGGCAGAGATGACGGAGCTCAGACATACGGAGCTCAGACGGTTCGGAAACGACCACGGGGAGCCACTGGGTGGCTCCTCGTTGGTTTATCTGAGCTCTGAATTCTCTATTCCGGCCTGGCGGGCCACGGACGGCTGGAACTGCCGAATCGCCCGAATGACGCGAATAGCGCACGGCGCGTAGCATGCCTCGCGCGCGGATGAAGCTCGACAGCCTCTGTGGGTGGTAACCTCGCGGAGTCAGATTCGCGCCCTCGATCAAATTCGCGTCATTCGGGGCATTCGGCAGTTCCGGCAGTGCGTGGCCGCTTGCGGACCGTAGCCAGGCGTCAGGCATCCCGAAATCCGCGCCGCCGACACCGGGGAACCCCTGCCCGGCACCGCGTCGTTAGTCCGGCATGTCGGGAAACCGCCGACGAGCGCGCAATAGGGTAGAGACCCCTCCAACCGCGAAACTCCCGAGAGTCCGCACATGCCACGATTCGCCAACATCCTCGAGACCGTCGGCAACACCCCCGTGGTCCGGATCAACAGGATCGCGCCCGCGCACGTCACCCTCTACGTCAAGATCGAAGCCTTCAATCCCCTCGGCTCCGTCAAGGATCGCCTCGCTCTCGGTGTGATCGAGGATGCGGAGCGGTCGGGTGCGCTGAAGCCCGGTCAAACGGTGATCGAGGCGACGAGCGGGAATACCGGCATCGGGCTGGCGATGGTGTGCGCGCAAAAGGGATATCCGCTCGTCGTCACCATGGCCGAAAGCTTCAGCGTCGAGCGGCGTCGGCTCATGCGCTTCCTCGGCGCGAAGGTGATCCTGACGCCGGCCGCCGAAGGCGGGACGGGAATGGTGCGAAAGGCGGTGGAGCTCGCCGAGGCGAACGGCTGGTTCCTCACGCGACAGTTCGAGAACGAGGCGAACGCCGACTTCCACTCGCGGACGACCGCGCGGGAGATCGTGAATGATTTCGCGGGCGAGCGCCTCGACTACTGGGTAACGGGAATTGGCACCGGCGGCACCCTCAAGGGCGTCGCACGCGTGCTCGACAAGGAGCGCCCCGAGACGAAGGTGGTCGTCTGCGAGCCCTCCGACGCTCCCTTGCTGAGCAGTGGAGCGGAGCAGGCGAGGCAGTCGGACGGGTCACCCGCCTCGCGCCATCCAGCGTGGAAGCCCCACCCGATTCAGGGATGGAGCCCCGATTTCATCCCGAAGCTCGCCGGCGACGCGACGGACGCCGGCTTCATCGATCGGGTCATCACGATCCCGGCACCCGATGCCATGCGGTGGAGCCGTCAGCTCGCGCAGAAGGAGGGGATCTTCGTCGGCATTTCGGCGGGCGCCACCTTTGGCGGCGCCATACAGGTGGCGACCGATGCCCCTCGGGGCTCGGTTATCCTGGCGATGCTCCCCGACACCGGTGAGCGGTACCTCAGCACCCCGCTGTTCGCCGACATCCCGGCGGAGATGACGGAGGAGGAGGCCGCGATCGCTTCGCGGACGGTCGCGGCAGCGATCTAGGGATTCGGTTGGGCCGTCCCCCCACCCTGCAGTAGCTGTAGTCGAAGCCGTGGTTCCTGGCGCACCTCGAACGAGGTGACCGTTTCGGCGTGCGCTAAAGCCGGACAGACGCTAGACTATGGCAGTACGTCCCGCCCCAGTCCCTTCACCGAGGCTCACGACCGCGATGGTGACTCCATCGCGCGCGAGTGGCTCGCATGAATGAGCGTATGGAGCGCGACGTGGGATCGGTCACCCGCGAGTTCATGGTACCCGGTCCTACCGCGCTGGACGACCCGCGTCTCCTCGGTCTCGAAGCGGCGATCCGCCGCCGCGAGGCGATTCTCAACGCGATCTCCTACGCTGCCGCGCGATTCCTTGGGACCGCCCATTGGGATCGCGACATCCGCGATGTGCTCGCCAAGCTCGGCGGCGCCGCGGAAGTGAGCCGGGTGTACCTGTTCGCCGCCTACCGCGACGCGCGTGGGACGCGGCGGATGCGAATGGAGCACGAGTGGGTCGCACCGGGAATGGAGCCCTTCGCCAGCGATCCGGCGCGCTGCGACGTCGATCCGGTGTCGATCGGGCTCGCCCGGTGGGCCGGCCTGGAGCATGGCGACGTTTTCGACGGCCCCGTGTCGTCGTTTCCTCCCTCTGAGCGCGCCTACTTCGAAACGCTCGGCCTCCGGTCGGTCGCCGTGGTCCCGGTGTTCGTGGGCGACGCATGGTGGGGCTTTCTCGGCTTCGCGCACGATACCGCCGAGCGCGAGTGGGCACGCGCCACCATCTCGGCGCTGCGGGCCGCCGCCGCGACGCTTGGCGCCGCGATCTACCGCAACCGGGTGGAGGAGGCGCTGCGAGAGGATGTTCGGCAACGGCAGCTGGTCGAGGAGGAGCTTCGAGCCAGGGAAGCGCAGTTGGCTGAGGCACAGTCCATCGCCCACGTCGGCAGCTTTGTGTGGGACATCGCGACGAACGAGCTCCACGGGTCAGCCGAGCTGTATCGCATCTACGGATTCGATCCGGACTCCGCGCTCTCCCCGGGCGTGATCCTGCAACGAGTTCATCCGGACGACATCGAGCTCGTGCGGCAGACGATCGACGCGGCAGTTACCGACGGGAAGAGCTTCAAGGTCAAGCATCGCATTGTGCGCCCACCGGATGACGTCCGGTTCTTCGACGTGGAGGGGCGCGTCGTCGTGGACGAGTCGGGCGCGCCGGCGCAGATCATCGGCGCGGGGCAGGACGTGACCGAGCAGCACGAGGCCGAGATCACCGCGCGCAAGCTCATCGAGGAGCAGTCACGCCGATCCGCCGCGGAGGACGAGCGGCGCCGCGCCGCGTTCCTGGCCGACGCCAGTCGCGTTCTCGGCGCGTCGTTCGACTACCACACGACGTTGGCGCGGCTGGCGCGACTCGCGGTGCCGTCGTTCGCCGACTTCTGCACCGTGGACATTCTCGACCGGAATGGTGCCATTCAGCGCCTGGGCATCGCGCACGCGGACCCGGCGAAGGAGCCGCTCCTGCACCACATCACGAAGTGGGTCCGTGCCGGCTCACCCCTCGTTCCGCATCTGCACCGCGCCCTCATCGAGGGAAAGCCGACGCTCATCCCGGAGATCGACGGCACGCTCATCGGGCAAAACGCCCTCGATGCGGAGCATGAGGAGGTCATCCGCGCACTGGCGCCCACCTCCGTGGCCTCAGTGCCGTTGATGCTGGCCGACAAGATCATCGGCGCCCTGGTGTGGTATACCACGGACAACAGCCGGCGCTACGACGAGCGGGACCTCGCGCTGGCGGAGGAGCTCGCACGGCGGGCGGCGCTCGCGGTCGAGAATGCGCGCCTCTATCACGAGAGCGAGCAGGCGACCCGATCGCGGGACCAGATGCTGTCCGTCGTCGCGCACGACCTGCGCAATCCGCTCAACACGATGCTCATGGCGTCGGAGCTGCTGGCGGATTCGGCCCCGCCGGACTCGGTGATGCGTCGTCAGGCAGCGATCGTGCAGCGCGCTGGCGAGCGGATGGACCGGCTCGTCCAGGACCTGCTCGATGTGAAGCGGATCGAGAGCGGTCGGCTGGACGTCGAGCCGCGCCGGATGTCCTCCCACGCGCTGGTTCTCGAGGCGGTCGAGACGCTGCGCGCGCTGGCGGCGTCGAGCTCGATCGATGTCGCGCTGGATGAGAGCGACGAGCACCCTCCCGTGATGGCCGATCCTCATCGCGTGCACCAGGTCTTCTCGAACCTGATCGGCAACGCGATCAAGTTCACACCGAGAGGGGGGCGCGTCGTGATCAGCTGCAAGCCGTCGCAGGACGCCGTGCAGTTCGAGGTGCGCGACACGGGGCCGGGGATCGCCGCC
>DATBIU010000028.1:0-12043 GCA_036556765.1 Gemmatimonadaceae bacterium
GCGCCTCGAGCCGCTCAGCGCGCGCCGCCGCATGCGCACGCCGCCAGTCGACTCGGGCCGGACGCGCCACCTCACGGCCGAGCGCGAGCGTCAACGCAACGCGAACGGCGTCTGTCGCCGGTGCCAGCGGCGTCATCCGTCGTGCCGGGTTCCCTGCCCGGCATGGGCGCGCTTGTCGCGCCACTGCCGAATCCGCGCGATCGGCCCCCGCTTCCCGTTCCGCGAGCCCTCGCCGTAGTAATAGTAGTAGTAGTACCCGTAGCTCCCGCTGAACGCCCCGCTCCGCAGGTCCACGTCGTTCAGCACCGCCCCCACGATCCGACCGTGCACCGTCTGCAGCTGCGCCACCGCCCGCCGAACGGCCGCCTTCGCCGTCGACCCCACACGGATCACCAGGATCGCACCGTCCGCCATCGTCGCCAGCACGGCTGCGTCCGTCACTGCCAGCAACGGCGGCGAGTCGATCAACACCACGTCGAACTCGCCCTGCGCGTCCCGCAGCACGTCGCGCATGGCGCTCGAGCCGAGGAGCTCCGACGGATTCGGCGGGAACGGCCCGCTCCCCACGACCGACAGGTTCTCGATCTCGGTCGTGTGCACGACATTCGCCAGCCGCTGCTGACCAACGAGCACGTCGGTGAGCCCCGGCGACCGCGGCACCTTGAACATCTTGTCCAGCACCGCGCGGCGCAGATCTCCGTCGATCAGCAGCGTGCGCTGCCCCTGCTGCGCGAACGTGATCGCGAGGTTCGCCACCGTCGTCGACTTTCCATCGGCGGGGCCCGGGCTCGTGAGGACGAGCACCCGCATCGCCTCGTGCGCCCGCGCGAACGCGAGGTTCGTGCGCAACGACCGATACGCCTCGGCCACCGGCGACCGCGGGTCGAAATGGGTCGCGAGCCGTCGTGCCACCTCGGCGCCGTTCTCGCCCGGCAGGTCGGAGTCCTTGATGCCCGGAATCGTCCCCACCACCGACAGGCCGAACTGCTCACGCACCTCATCGGGTGATTTCACCGAATCGTCCAGATTCTCGAGCACCACCGCCGCCCCAAGCCCGAGGATCGCGCCGAACACCAGCGCCGTCAGGAAGATGCGACGCCGGTTCGGCGACACCGGCGTGAACGGCTGCATCGCGTTGTCGAGCACCGTCACGTAGCCGCCTTCGCTGGACTCCGCGATGCGCGCGCGTTGCAGCTCGGCGAGCAGCGTCCCGTAGAGCTGCTGCGCCGTCGCGACCTCCGCCGTCAGGCGCTGCTCCTGTGCGCCCAGCGACGGATACTTCTCCATGTCGCGGCGGAGCTCGTTGACCCGCGCGTCGAGCGACGAGATGCGCGACCGCAGTCCCACGAGGTAGGAGTTGCTGGCCTGCTGCAGCTCGTTCTTCGTCGCACGGATCATTTGATCGACCGCCTTCACATCGGGGTAGTTCTCGTTCCGACCCCCCGCGATGAACTGCGCGCGCTGTTTCTGAAGCTCGAACCACCGGTCGAACAACGACTGCATGTGCTCGTTGTCCCGGATGGCGCCCGTGCCCGCGAGCTGGCGCAGCTCCTGATCGGCCGTGTCCGCCTGCGTGACCTTGCCGAGGATGGTGGCGTAGGTGCGCTGCTCGATCAGCAGCGCGTCGCGATCGGCGGTGAAGGTCTGAATCTGCGAACCTAACGCGGCCTGCTCCGCCTCGATGCTCGACAGGCGCCCCCGCTCCTTGAACTGCGTCAGCGCCTCCTGCTTCGAGGCGAGCTCCGCCCGCTGCTCGGCCACGGCCTCGGCCGTCGAGCGGGTGCGCTCGATGGCCAGCCGGCGCCGCTGCTCCGTCGTGTACTGCGCGTACATCGCCGCCACGGCGTTCGCGATCTGGGCGACCATCACCGGATCCGGACCGGTCTTCGAGATCTCGACGATGTTCGTCTGCGGGCGGCTGCGCGTCGTCAGGCCGCCGCGGACCTGGGAGGCGGCGCCGGAGAGCTCCATCACCCCCAGTCGCACCTCGCTCTGCTCGATCTTCGGCCGCGCCGGGATCGTGAACGCGACGCCCGCGCCTTGCACCTCCTGGCCGTACGGCGCGGACGCCACCATCTGCCCATTCGAGAAGAGCGAGTAGCCGTCCCCGCGAAGCCGCACGAGATACTCGCCGTACCGCACGGTCGAATCGACGCGCGGCAACGTCAGGCCGAACAGAGCACCGCGCTGCAGCTTGGGAGGACCGATGACGTAGAGGCGCAGCCCGAGATGCTCGGCGACGCGCTCGGCGACCGCCTTGCTCTTGATGATCTCCTGCTCCGACTGGATGGGATCCACCCGATAGTCACGAATGGTCGGCGATTGCACTCCCAGCGGCGTCGTTTGCAGCTCCTGAATGCGAACCGTCGCCGTCGTGGAGTACAGCCGCACCGTCCGCGACGTCCGCCAGGTGGACACGCCGACGACGAGGACCAGCACCACGGCAAAGGCCCACCACCGGTGTCGCAGTGCGGCAATCAGATTGCGCAGCGGGAGCGCGCGGTCCACCGGCCCGCCCGTTCCTTCCTGCCGCTGCTCGATCATCGATTCGCCCACGTGCCCTCAGCGGTTTTGAAGGACCGTCACCACACTGACGATGCTCAGCACGGCGGTCAACAGGTTCATCCCGAACGACAGGTTCTCGCGGGTCAAGCCACGCTTCCGGTCGAGGAACACGACGTCGTTCGAGAACAACACCACCCGGCCGGCGGAGCTCCCGCTCAGCGCGCTCTGCAGATCGACCTCATATGGCCGGCCGGCGCGGATCACCCGCACCGCCTTCATGTTCGCCCTCTCCGTCGGACCGCCGGCAAGCGTGATCAGGTGGATCAGGTTCGTGCCCGGCTCCACAGAGAGCAGTCCCGGGGTCCGCACCTCGCCGAGCACCGAGACACGAATCACCGGCTGCACGGAGATCTCCGGCGACACGATTCCGCGACGCACCAGCTGCTCGCTGAGTCGCTCCTTCACCTCCATTGGCGTGAGGCCGGCGACGACGATGTCCCCCAGTCCAGGAATCTGCACCAGGCCGCGCGCGTCGATCAGGTACTCGCCGCTCAGCTCCTGCTCGCGCCACACCGCGATCTTGAGCGCGTCGCCCGGGCGCAGGACGCCCACGCTCCGCTCGATGCGGCTCTGCGCCGCCGTCGTATCGACCGGGGGCAGCCCGGTGCGGACGGTGTCCTGCGCGGACACGGTCGCCGGGAGCAGCGCGACAGTCAGTAGGAGCTTACGGATATCTAAAGCGAAAACTCGCAGCAAGATGCGCTCGCAGATAATTCCCGGACTCGCCGGGCTGATTGTTCACGTTGTCGATTTGCGCCAGCTCGACCATCAGCCGCACTGGCAGCCGCGTGTCGAGCCACTCCACGCTTGCGTCTCCGAGCCATGCCTCCTGGACCGCGGGCCGCGCCTCGCTCACCGACGGATACGGCTCCCCGGCGTGCCCAAACGCCGCCTGTGCCGGCCGCTGCGTGAGACGCAACGCGCCCCGATTCCAGCGCCCGGCTCCCGCGGCGAACCTCAGGCGCCCGGTCGGCCACACATCGGCCGACGCGCGCAGCAGGTTCGCATCCGGTCCCAGCTCCGTGCCCAGCGGCCGCCCGAACTGGTGATACACCTCGGCGTAATACCGCCGCATGTAGGCGTAGCTGTCGGCCCGCCGATACTCGACGCCAACACTGGCCGGCCACGGCGCCGCGATTCCCAACGCTCCCGACAGCCGCCACGCGAGCTGGTGCGGGATCACCGCGCGGTCCGCCGCGTCGATCTGGATGTCATCGACGACGATTTCCGCTTCGGCGGTGAACCGGCCGCGCTGCAGGCGTGTCGATCCAAACACCGTGAGGTTGTTCCCGGTGGCCGAGCCCCCTGCGTAGCTCGTGTCGTGCTCCGTCACGAGATATAGCATGAGCGGGTTTGCGAACGCGAGGTCCACACCCCCACCCCGCCGCGACAGCAGCGCCGTCTCCCCCAGCGTCACTTCCCAGCCTCGCGTGGGACGGATCGTGAATGCGTGCCCCGCGATCATCCGGTGCAGCCGTTGTGGCGGCGTTCCCGGCACCAGCGAATCCTCCTCGACGGTGAGCACGACATCGTCGATGGACGCGAAGATGGCGCGTATCTCTAGACGCGACCATCGTGCCGTGACGAGGAAGCGGTCGAGCGGCGGACCGTGGCCCGAGAGGACAGTCGATTCGTCCCCCTCACCCAGCCACGCCTCGCGGGCCCGGCCGAACGAGAGCACCACCCGGCCCAACCGGGCGTTCGCGTAGGCTTCCGTGAAATCCATGAAGCCCGACGTGGTTCGAAAACCGCGAGCCCGCACCAGCGGGTCATTCCGCCCGTGCGTCTGCGCGATCGCCTCGGCGACGGCGGCAATGCGGTCGCCGCCGTCCCACGTGACGCGGAGGCGGCCGAAGCCCACCGCCGACGGGGCTCCCTCGGAGGTTGGGCGGACATCGAGCCACAAAGGCCGGATGACCCCCCGGCTCACTGACGTGAGTCGAACACCGGCCTCGGCGCCAATGTCGAGACCCGTCGGCTCGTCCTCCTCGGTCCCTTCGGCGATGTCCTCGAGCATGACCGGGCCAATCGGGGGGACGACCCCGGGCTCGGGTGGCGGTGCGGGAGGCGTCGTATCCGGTCGGAACCGCAGCACGAGCTCGTCGAGCAGCGTCCCGCGGCAGGCGTCATCGCGTACCGCGGCGACCAGCGCCCGCCGGATGTTGCTCAGCAGGTACGGACGATAGGGCGACACGCGCGCCAACACACAGCCAACGCGCGCGAGGCCGTCGAGCTGCCGATACGCCGGGTCCTCGATCGGCAGCGTGAAGAGGTCGTGCTGGGCGGACGCGGAGGCGAAGGGTGAGACGGCGAGGGCGAGTGCGACGAGTCGTGGCCGGAAGCGCATCACCCAGCGGATCGGCTTCGCGCGCGCGGATCGACCGAGACGGCGCGCTCACGCAGGTTCGCGAGGAGGGTCGCCTGCGGCGAGAACTCGGGCACCAGCTCCTGGAGCCGCCGCACGATCGCCTTCTCGTCGCGCGCGTCGACAGCCCCCCGGAGCTGCTCCAGCCCGCGGTCGAGCGCCTCGGGACCCTCGGTGCGCACGATGCGGATCTTCTCGTAGCGTGTCGGCAGCGTCTCTTCCGTCTCCGAGGTGAGCTGCTCGTGCACCTTCTCGCCGGGCCGGAGGCCCGTGAACACGATCGGGATGTCGACGTCGGGCTCGTAGCCCGACAGACGAATGAGATTGCGCGCCAGGTCCACGATCTTCACCGGCTCGCCCATCTCGAGCATGACGATGCGGTCGGCCGCCTCGTCGAGCACCGAGGCCTGCAGCACGAGCTGCACCGCCTCGGGGATCGTCATGAAGTACCGCGTCGCATCGGGGTGCGTCACCGTGATCGGCCCGCCGTCGCTGATCTGGCGCGTGAACAGCGGAACCACCGAGCCGTCGCTGCCTAACACGTTGCCGAAGCGCACGGCGACGAAGCGCGCGTTCCCGCGGCGCTGCGCGCACAGCACGATCTTCTCGGCCAGGCGCTTGGTCGCCCCCATGACGTTGCTCGGGGCCACCGCCTTGTCGGTCGAGATGAGCACGAGCTTGGCGCCGCAGCCCGCGGCCAGCTCGGCCACGTTGTGCGTTCCGAAGACGTTGTTCTCGACCGCCTGCCCGATGTGCCATTCCATGATCGGCACGTGCTTGAACGCGGCGGCGTGATAGACGATGTCGGGGCGGGTGTCGTTGAACAGCAGCTCCAGATCGCGGCGATCCCGAATGTCGCAGATCACCGGATGGACGTTGAGGCCGCGCGACTTGCGGCGCAGCTCCTCGTCGATCAGGAACAGCGCGTTTTCGCTGCGGTCGACGAGGGTGAGCAGCGCGGGCCCGTAGCTCGCGACCTGGCGCGCAAGCTCGGAGCCGATCGAGCCGCCCGCACCGGTGATCAGAATGCGACGGCCGGCGATGTCGGCGCGAATGCGCGTGGTGTCGAGGTTGACCTCTTCGCGGCCGAGGAGGTCCTCGACCCGCACCGGGCGCACCTGGCTCATGTGCACCTGGCCATCCGACAGCGCGGCGATCGCGGGAATGATCTTGAACGGGAGCCCCGACTTGAGACACCGGTTCACGAGATCCTGGATCTGGTCGCGCGACGCGGATGGAATGGCGATGATCATCTCGTCCGCCGGATGCTGCTGGAGCACCTCGAGCAGCTCCGACGTCGTCCCGAGCACGTCGACCCCGTGAATCTGGAAGCCGATCTTGCGCTGGTCGTCGTCGACGAAGCCCACCGGGACGTAGCCGAGCCGCGGATTGTTGTGCATCTCGCGCAGGAGCAGCTCGCCGGCGTCGCCCGCCCCGATGATCATCACCCGACGGAGCCGCGGTCCCTGCTTCGGCCGCCGGTTCTCTCGCACGGCCCGCAGCGCGAACCGTACGCCACCGATCAGCACGATCGTCAACAGCGCGTCGAGGACGATGACCGAGCGCGGAACGGTCGCCTCCCCGCCCATGAACAGCAGCGCGGCGGTGAACACGAGCGAGCTGACCAGCACCGCGCGAATGAGGTTGTACAGGTCGCGCATGCCGACGTATCGCCACCAGCCGCGATAGAGGCCGTAGTGGGCGAACGCCAGCAGGCGACATCCGAGCAGGATGGGCAGCGACTGGATGAAGGCGTCGATGTACGGTTGCGGGACGAAGCCCTCGAACCGCAGGACGTACGCGATCCAGTAGCTGAATAGCAGTAAGACGAAATGAAAGCTGACGATCAGTACCGTGCGGTACCGAAAGAGCAGATTGATCACGAGCGAATCATCAATGGAGTCAGCCGACTCATCGGGCCTGGGCGCGCCAGGAGGAGCAAGTTCCGCGCCCTTCACGACTTCCCCGGTGTGAGGGTCACCGTCCATAGAATGACCGGATGCCCTCGATGGTCTCGTCCAGCTGGGCGCGGGTGAGCTCCGGGAAGATCGGGAGCGAGATCACCTCGGCCGCCGCCCGCTCCGATTCCGGATGGCTGCCCTGCTTGTACCCGAGGTGGGCGAAACAGGGCTGGAGGTGGAGCGGAAGCGGATAGTACACCTTGCTCCCAATCCCCTTCTTCTTCAGGTGGGCGGCGAGTTGATCGCGTCGCTCCGCCCGAATGGTGTACTGGTTGAAGATCGACTCGTTCTCGGGTCGAACGACCGGGGTCCGCACACCGGCGAGGTCGGCAAGCGCCTGGTCGTAGTAGCGCGCGTGCTCCCGCCGCTTGCTGCTCCAGCCCTCGAGGTGGGGCAGCTTCGCGAGCAACACCGCCGCCTGGAGGGTGTCGAGGCGGCTGTTGTAGCCCACCTCATCGTGAAAATACTCGCGTGCGCCCCCGTGGACGCGCAGCCGACGCAGGCGTGTCGCGATGGCGTCGTCCTGCGTCACGATCATTCCCCCGTCGCCGTAGCCACCCAGGTTCTTCGTTGGGAAGAACGAGAGCGTCCCGATCGTGGCGGCCTCCCCCGCCATCACCGTGCGTCCGCGGATCGTGCGGCGCGCTCCGATCGATTGCGCGGCGTCCTCCACGACCGGCAGGGTCGGCATGAGCTCGGTGAACCGCTCGATCTCCGCCATTTGCCCGAACAGGTCGACGGGAACCACCGCCTTCGTCCTCGGGGTAACGGCGGCGGCGGCCAGCCGCGGGTCGAGGTTGAAGGTGTCCGGCTCGATGTCGGCGAACACCGGCGTCGCGCCCACGTTGTGAATGGTGCCGGCCGTGGCGAAGAAGGTGAAGGGCGTCGTCACCACCTCATCGCCGCGCCCGATGTCGAGCGCGCGAAACGCGAGCAGCAGCGCGTCCGTGCCGCTCGCGCACCCGATCGCGTGCTTCACGTGAGACAGCTCGGCGACGGCGTGCTCGAGCTGCTCCACCGCCGGGCCGAGGATGAAGGTCTGGTCATCGACGACGCGAAGCATCGCGGCGACGACATCGTTCTTGATCGCGGCGTGCTGCGCCTTCAGATCGAGCAGTGGGACGGGCATTGCGTGTCGTTGTCGAGTCGGTGGAAACGGCAGGGCATCATTTCGCCCCTTCGAGGTTCCTCGCCTTCTCGTGCCACTCCTGGAGCGCGTGGACAGTGAGCGACCGGAAGCGGAGCGCGAGAATCGCGTCGCAGGCGGCGTTCGCGGCGGACATCGTCGTCGTGTACGGCACCCGATGCGCCACGGCCGCCTGCCGCATGGTGTAATCGTCCTGCTGCGAGTGCTTTCCGAGGGGCGTGTTGATCAGCAGATGGACTTCCCCGTTGACGATGAAGTCGATCGCGTTCGGACGGCCCTCGTGCAGCTTCATCACCGTGTCGGCCGGAATGCCGCGCGCCCGCAGATAGGTGGCCGTCCCCGGCGTCGCCAGAATGCGGAATCCCATCGCGTGGATGCGCCGGGCAATCGGTGTCACGGTCGGCTTGTCGGGGTCGTTCACGGTGATCAGGATCGCGCCGCCCGTGGGAAGCGTGTTGTCCGCACCCATCTGCGCCTTGGCGTACGCGGCGCCGAACGAGTCGGCGATCCCCATCACTTCCCCGGTCGATCGCATCTCCGGCCCGAGGATCGGGTCGGATTCCCGGAACTTGTTGAAGGGCAGCACCGCTTCCTTCACCGAGATGTATGGCGGAACGATCTCCTCGGTGATGCCGGCGGTCTCGAGCGACTCGCCGAGCATCACCCGCGCCGCCGCCGACGCCAGCGGCACCCCGGTCGCCTTGGACACGAACGGAATCGTCCGGCTCGCGCGCGGATTGACCTCGATGACGTAGACGACGCGATCCTTGATCGCGTACTGCACGTTGATCAGGCCGACGACGCCCAATGCCTCGGCGAAGGAGACCGTGTGCCGTCGCATCGTCTCCAGATCCTGCTCGCCGATGAGATACGGCGGCAGCACACACGCCGAATCACCGGAGTGGATTCCCGCCTCCTCGATGTGCTGCATGATACCGCCGATCACGACGCTCTTCCCATCGGAGATCGCGTCCACGTCGGCCTCGAACGCATCCTCGAGAAAGCGATCGACGAGCACCGGCCGGTCCTCGGAGACCCGCACGGCGCGCACGAAATACTCGCGCAGCGACGGCTCGTCGTAGACGATCTCCATCGCGCGCCCGCCGAGCACGTACGACGGTCGCACGAGCACGGGATAGCCCACGCGCGCCGCGACGGCCACCGCCTCATCGACGCTCGTCGCGGTACCGTTCGGCGGCTGTCGCACGCCGAGCTCGCGCGCGATCGCCTCGAATCGGCGGCGATCCTCGGCGATGTCGATCGCATCGGGGGTCGTGCCGAGGATGGTCACCCCCGCGGCCTCGAGCGGCCGGGTGAGCTTGAGCGGCGTCTGGCCACCCAGCTGCACGATGACCCCTAACGGCTTCTCGCGCTGGACGATCTCGAGGACATCCTCGAGCGTGAGCGGCTCGAAGTAGAGCTTGTCGGAGATGTCGAAATCGGTCGAGACGGTCTCGGGGTTCGAGTTCACCATGATCGTCTCGTAGCCCGCTTCGCGAAGCGCCAGCGCCGCGCGCACGCAGCAGTAGTCGAACTCCACGCCCTGCCCAATCCGGTTGGGCCCGCTGCCCAGGATCACCACCGAGCGCCGTCCGGAAGGCTCGGCCTCGCTCTCCTCGTCGTAGCTGGAGTAGAGGTACGGCGTGGCCGAGGGAAACTCGCCGGCACAGGTGTCGACCATCTTGTAGGCCGGGCGGACGCCGAGCGCCCATCGGTGGTGGCGCGCGTCCGCCTCCGACTCGTTCCGCAGGGTCCCCAGCTGGCGATCGGAGAAGCCCATTCGCTTCATGCGGCGCAGGTCATCGGCGCCCACCGCGGGGAGTGCCTCGTACCACCGTTCGGCCTCCCACAGCTCGCGCATTTGCGCCACGAACCAGGGATCGATGGCGGTGAGCGACGCGATCTCGGCGACGTCCATCCCCCGGTCGAACGCATGCTTCATCTGGAACACCCGCTCGGGCGTCGGCTGACGGAGCGCCCCGCGGAGCGTCTCCATCGTGTCGTCGGCGAGCCGGTCATCCCCCAGCGTCTGACCGACGCTCCAGCCCGGGCGCCCCGTTTCCAGCGCCCGAATCCCCTTCTGAAACGCCTCCTTGAACGTCCGGCCGATCGCCATCGACTCGCCCACCGACTTCATCTGCGTCGTGAGGCGCGGGTCCGACGCCGCGAACTTCTCGAATGCGAAGCGCGGGAACTTGACGACCACGTAATCGAGCACCGGCTCGAACGAGGCCGGGGTGGTCCTGGTGATGTCGTTCGGCAGCTCGTCGAGGCGGTAGCCGACGGCCAGCTTCGTCCCGATACGCGCGATCGGAAACCCGGTGGCCTTGGACGCGAGCGCCGACGAGCGCGACACGCGGGGATTCATCTCGATGACCAGCATCTCCCCGTCGAACGGGCTCACCGCGAACTGAATGTTGCAGCCGCCGGCGTCGACGCCGATCTCGCGAATGATCGCGACCGCGGCGTCGCGCATCGCCTGGTACTCGCGATCGGTGAGCGTCATCGCCGGCGCGACGGTGATCGAGTCGCCGGTGTGCACCCCCATCGGATCGAAGTTCTCGATCGAGCAGACGATCACCACGTTGTCGGCATGATCGCGCATGACCTCGAGCTCGAACTCCTTCCACCCGATGACGCTTCGCTCGATGAGCACCTGATGCGTGGGCGACAGCTCGAGTCCCCGCTCGACGATCGCCTCGTACTCTTCGCGGTTGTAGGCAATCCCGCCCCCGGTTCCGCCCAGGGTGAACGACGGACGGATGATCGCCGGAAACCCGACCGTGTCGATCAGAGCGACCGCGTCGTCCCACGACCGTGCGATGCCGCCCGTGGGGACCTTGAGCCCAATGCGACGGATCGTGTCCGCGAACTGCTCCCGGTCCTCGGCCAGCTTGATCGCGCGGGCGTCGGCGCCGATGAGCTCGACACCGTACCGCTCGAGAACCCCCCGCTCGGCGAGGGCCATCGCCACGTTGAGTGCCGTTTGCCCACCCATGGTCGGAAGGAGCGCGTCGGGTCGCTCGCGCTCGATGATCATCTCGACGATCTCGGGCGTCACCGGCTCCACGTACGTCCGGTCCGCGAACTCGGGATCGGTCATGATCGTCGCGGGGTTGGAGTTCACGAGAATGACCTCGTACCCCTCCTCGCGAAGCGCCTTGGCGGCCTGGGTGCCGGAATAGTCGAACTCGGCCGCCTGGCCGATGATGATCGGCCCGGAGCCGATCAGCATGATGCGGTGCAGGTCAGCTCGCCGCGGCACGGATCAGATCTTCGATGATGGAGTCGACGGTGAATCGGGGCGACCATCCGGTCGCACGCCGCAGCTTGGTCGCATCGCCAATGAGGGCAGGCACATCGGCGGGACGCACCAGCGCGGCGTCGGTGTTCAATATCGCATCGACGCCCGCGAGAGCAAGCACACGTTGCGCGAGCGCGCCGACGGCGATGCCGGTCCCGCTCGCGACGTTGTACACCTCCCCTGCACTGCCCCGCTCGATCAGGTCGGCGTAGGCGCGCGTGACATCCCGCACGTGGAGGAAATCACGTATGGTCGCGGTGTTCCCGACGGCGAGGGCGCCCGCGCCGCTCGTTCGCAATGCCAGTGCGCGACGAACGAGCGCGGGGATGACGAAGTGGTCGGCCTGGCCCACCCCGCTGTGATTGAAGCTCCGGGTCGCAATCACGCGAACCCCCGACGACCGGAACGCCTCGAGCCCGATGTGCTCCTGTGCCGCCTTCGAGGCCGCATACACCGAGTGTGGCCGCTGCTCGGCGGATTCCGGCAGCGGGAGCTCGGTTGCGTCGTGACGCCCGTACTGTTCTCCGCTCCCGACGATCAACACGATCGGGTCGAGCGCTCCCGACGCGCGCCGGCGCTTCACCTCCGCCAGCAGTCGCGCCGCGGCGATTACGTTCACCTCGAGCGCCGCGCCGGGATCCGCCTGGGCGGCGGGCACGAACGCCACCCCGGCCAGGTGAAGCACGGCGTCCGGCTGGGTG
>DATBIU010000029.1:0-9146 GCA_036556765.1 Gemmatimonadaceae bacterium
CAAGCAAAGCTAGACGATTTCAAGACTCGCACCTGCGAGATACACCTACCACCTCCGTTGCCATTCCGCTTCACAGCACACAGTCAAGAATCGCTGGCGGCTGGAGCGCAGGGGCCACACCCGTTCCCATCCCGAACACGGTCGTTAAGCCCTGCAGCGCCGATGGTACTCCGATCGAGAGATCGCGGGAGAGTAGGCCGCCGCCGGCACCCCAGAGACCCCCGAGAGACGACCCGTCGCTCGGGGGTCTTTCTTGTTCTCTCGAGACCGGACCGCGACACCCGCAGGGACCACGGCCGCAGACGTCAGGGATCAGACGTCAGACGTCAGTGGTCAGAGCCATCAACGGCGCGTGGTGTTGAGGTTGTCTGCCTCCTGACTCCTGACGTCTGATCCCTGATGTCTGCGGAAGTTCCCCTTGCATGATCTGTCATGTCGGGACACTCTCGGAAGAAGCGCCAACGCTCCCAGGTCTCTTTCTTGCCCCGCGCTCCGTCGTGCGAAATCCCCTTCTCCTCACTCTCGGCGCCGGCATTGGCGCCCTCGTCGTTCGACAGCGTCGTGAATCCCGACGGTCGTCGCGCCTCGCCGCCGCGGCGCTCGAGACGCTGCTCAACGCGATCGACGCGAACGACGCCGTCACCGGCGCGCACGTGCGACGCGTCGCCGCATACAGCATGACTCTCGCCCATGCCGCGCACCTCGATGAGTCGCTCGTGCGAAGCGTCGAGCGGGTCGCGCTCTTCCACGACATCGGGAAAATCCACGAGGCGCTGTTCGACATCGTGCACGACGACGACGGGAAAGTGACGGAGGAAGAGCGCCGCCTCATCGTAACGCACCCGCGGCGCGGCGCGGACGTGCTGCACCCGCTCTCGTTCTTCTATCCCGACCTTTCCGAGGGCGTCCTCGCACATCACGAGCGGTGGGATGGCTCGGGGTACCCGCTCGGCCTGGTGGCCGAGGACATTCCCATTCAGGCGCGTGTCGTCGCGATCGCCGACACGTTCGACGCCATCACGCACCGCCGTCGCTATCGCCGCGCTCAGAGCATCGATGATGGTGTGCGCGTGCTGGCCGAGGGGAGCGGCACGCAGTTCGATCCCGTGCTCGTGTCGACGTTCCTCCAACCTGCGGTCCTGGAGCGCGTCCGGCGGGTCGCGGCGCGAAGCTGGCAGCCACAGCCTGCTCCCGACGCCGAGCGTCGACACCGCGGCGGGGCGAAAGTCCCCGACGTCAAGTTCCGGTGGCGCGACGGGCCGTTGGCGTCCTCTTCCTGACCGCGTGCCTCACGAGCGATTTCTGGGCGCCATCCGCGGCGCGACGACCGTCGCGGCCGACGACGCCGGGCAGATCCGCTCCGCCACCGCCGAGCTGCTTCGGCGCATCGTGGCCGTCAATGGCCTCGTCCCCGGTGACATCATCAGCGCGCTGTTCACGGTGACCCCTGATCTGCGCAGCGCGTTTCCCGCGCACGCGGCGCGTGAGCTCGGCTGGACCGACGTCGCGCTGCTGTGCACGATGGAAATCCCCGTCCCGGGCGCGATCGACCGCTGCATTCGCGTGCTCCTCCACGTCGAGACGGGCACGCCGCGACGCCGCTTGCGCCACGTCTATCTGCGGGGAGCGCGCGAGCTGCGCCCGGAATGGGCCGATGAGCCCGAGGTCGACCCGAGCGCCTAACGGGGGCGCGCCGAGGCCCCGCTGCGAGGCGTTCGTCCCCGGGCTCCGGTGCGTCGCTGCACGAGGCGGCGCGCGGCCGTGTGCTCCTCGAAGGTGACGCGGAACTCGTGGTGGCCGTCGGGGTGGGCCACGAAATACCGGTAGGGAACGTTGGCCGGAAACAGCGCCGCCTCGATGCTCGCGCGGCCGGGCGAGGCGATCGGCCCCGGCGGCAGGCCGCGATTCCGATAGGTGTTGTAGGGCGAGTCGATCTTGAGATCGCGGTACAGGACCCGCGTGCGGTGCTCGCCGATCGCGTACTGCACGGTGGGATCGGCCTGAAGCGGCATGCCCTGCCGCAGCCGATTGTGATACACCGCCGAGATCACGGGGCGCTCTTCGGCGAGTCGCGCTTCCTTCTCCACGATCGACGCCAGCGTCATCACGGCGTGGCGCGACATCCCCAGCTCGGTGACGCGCGCATCCCAGGCGGGCTCCCAGATGTCCTCGAACCGCCGCACCATTTCCCGGACCGCCTCACGAGCGGACGTGCCATACATGAACCGGTACGTGTCGGGGAAGAGGTAGCCTTCCAGGTCCGGCGTCGGGACCTTCAGCCGTCGCCGCGTGGCCGTATCGCGAGCGGCCGCCCACAGCGATTCCACCGGGGCGCCGATGCTGCGACCCAGGAGCGGCACGATGTCACGGAGCGCGAGCCCCTCGGGAACGGTGATGCTCTGCTCGATGCCGCGGCCAGCGGACAGGGCCTGAATCAGCTCGTTCCACGAGAGGCCCGGCTCGAGCAGATACGTCCCCGCCTTGATGTCGCGATCGCGTCCCGTGATGCTGGCGTAGAGGCGGAAGAGCCGGGGCGATCCCAGCACGCCGGCACTTTCCAGCGAATCCGCGGCCGCGGCGAAGCTCGAGCCCTGCGGGATCGTCACCCGGCGCACGGGCGCGCCATCCGAGCCACAGCCGGCCACGAGGGCCACGGCCAGGCCTAACGTCACCCGCCCGCGGCCGACGCCGTACGTCCGCTCAGCGGGGCAGCGTGGCGAGCGCATGCTGCAGCAGAATCGTCGCGGCCAACGAGTCGACGTCGCCGCGGCGGCCACGGGTGGAGCCACCCATGTCGCGAATCGCCCGGAGCGCGGATGCGGTGGTGTATCGCTCGTCCACCAGCGTCACCGACAGCCCGGTACGCCGCTCCAGCTCGGCGGCGATGCGCCGCACCTCCGCGCTGCGCGGGGTCTCATCGCCCGCGTCATCGAGCGGAAGCCCGAGCACGAGCGCGGTCGCCTCGAGCGCCTCCGTCTGCCTGACGAGCTCCGCCACCGGCGGGCGCTTGCCCGCCCGGCGCGTCACGAAACCGGCCGGGGAAGCGATCATCCGGGTGGGATCGCTCACCGCAAGACCAATGCGGCGCTCGCCGTAGTCGATCGCCACTACGCGCCCCGGATCGGTCATTGCCATCGCGCCGATCGCCGCCGTCACCCTTGAGCCATCGTGGCGAAGAACTCCTTGTTGTTCTTCGTGCGCTTCATGCGCTCGAGCAGGAACTCGATCGCCTCGGTCGGAGGCATGTCGCCGAGGAAGTTGCGAAGCAGGTACACACGGTTGAGCTCTTCCTGCGAGAGGAGAAGCTCTTCCTTTCGCGTGCCCGAGCGCTGGATGTCGATCGCCGGAAAAATGCGCCGATCGGCGATCTTCCGGTCGAGCACCAGCTCCATGTTCCCCGTGCCCTTGAACTCCTCGAAGATCACCTCATCCATGCGGGAGCCGGTCTCGATGAGCGCGGTGGCGATGATCGTGAGCGATCCCCCTTCATCGATGTTGCGCGCGGCGCCGAAGAACCGCTTCGGCTTGTGCAGCGCGTGCGCGTCGACACCGCCGGAGAGAATCTTGCCCGAGTGGGGCACCACGACGTTGTGCGCGCGCGCGAGGCGGGTGATCGAGTCGAGCAGAATGACGACGTCCTTCCCGTGCTCCACCAGCCGTTTCGCCTTCTCGATCACCATGTCCGCGACCTGCACGTGCCGATCGGCCGGCTCGTCGAAGGTGGAGCTGATGACCTCCGCCTTCACGTTCTCCTGCATGTCCGTCACTTCCTCGGGCCGCTCGTCGATGAGCAGCACGATCAGCGTGACCTCGGGGTGATTCTCGGTGATCGAGTTCGCGATCTTCTGCATGAGAATCGTCTTTCCCGCGCGCGGCGGGGCGACGATGAGCCCGCGCTGGCCCTTACCGATCGGCGTGACGAGATCCACGACGCGCATGTTGATGTCGCCGCTGCGCGGCTCGAGCCGCAGGCGCGAGTCGGGGTACCGCGGACGCAGATTGTCGAAGGCGACGCGATGCTTGGCCGTCTCCGGGTCGGACCCGTTGATGTTCTCGACCTTGAGCAGGGCAAGGTACCGCTCTCCCTCCTTCGGCGGCCGCACCTGCCCCATCACGGTGTCGCCCGTGCGCAGATCGAAGCGCTTGATCTGGGACGGCGAGACGTAGATGTCGTCCGGACCGTACAGGTAGTTCCAGTCCTGGCTGCGCAGGAAGCCGTATCCCTCGGGGAGGATCTCGAGCACGCCCTCGCCGTGCAGGACGACATCCGCATCGAGGAGGTTCTGCTCGATCCGGAAGATGAGGTCCTGTTTCCGGAGTCCGGAGAAGTTGGAGATGTTGAGGCCCTCCGCCATCTCGTGGAGCTCGGTGACCGACTTCTGCTTCAGCTCAGCGATATCCACAAGGGCGTGGTCCGGGGGTGGAAAGCAGGACGGCGGGGCGCGGCGGACAAGCGGCGCGCAACGCCCTGCCCAAAGGGCGCCCGCGCGGCGACGGCGACTCGGGTGGCGTGGGGTGAGATCCGCGGGTGGGGAGCGACCGACGCGCGGAAGTGGTCAGAAGATACGCCTCGCAAAAAACAGGGTCAAGGCAGATGCGACGCCCGGGAATGCCAAGCTCAAAAGCGGACATAGCGCAGGGGATCGCGCTTCATGTCCTCGATGGTCCGCCCCAGCTCGCGCTCGGCGGCAGCGAGTGCGTCCGTCACCGCCTTGTCGTTCGCCATTCGCCCGGCCGTTCCTCGTGATTGGTCGATCAGGGCGCGGAGAATCGACATCTCGTTGCGTACCGACGCGATCTGGCGCACCAGTGACGAATCGCGCTTGAATCGCCCGAAACTCGTCGCCTCGGTCGCGAGCAGCGCGCGAATCGTATCCGCGCTGCGCATGACACTCGACACCCGCCCCATGACCGAGGAGTCGCGCTGCATGCGCGCGACCGTCCCCCCGCCCTCGGTCGCGCGACGCGTGATCCCCGCCGCGCGCGATCCGACGACCGCGAGACTCACCCCACCGTCATCCTGCACCTCGCTCAGGCGCGATGTCGCGCGCCGCATCTCGTCGCGCACCTGCTTCGCTTCGCGAATGACGATCGGCAGCTCGCGTCCCGCCAGCGCGACGGCGGAGGTGAGGCCTTCCGTGTCGACTTGCGGCTTGGCGGCGACGGTATCTCCCTCGCCGAGCGCGGGGGTCGCCGAGGTGCCGGGGGTGATGTAGACCACCGGCGCCCCGATGAGGCTGCCACCACTCCGTATTTGCCCGAACGAATCATCGCGGATGAGATCGCGAACCTCGTCCAGCAGCTCGAGCTCGATCGCGAGCCGTTGGAGGGTGTCTCGGCCGGGTGGGGCGAAGCGGATGTCGGTGACCAGGCCGACCTTTTGACCGGCCAGCCACACCTCCGTGCCCTGGATGACACCGCGTGCCGCGTCGGTGAGGATGAAGAGGCGATACGTGTCGCCGCTGAGCCGCCCCACGCGCGCAAAGACCAGGACCGCCAGGGTGAGCGCGACAATGCCGGTGGCGATGATCACCCCGGGGAGAAGCGTTCGCCAGCGGGTGCGGCGGGTAGATGCGTCGGTCACGGGACCGTGAGGGGCAAGGGTCGCGCCGATCGCGCGAACGGGGAAGACGCGGGAACCCTCGTTAGGACGACGCCGCCCAGGGTGGGGCCCTGGGCGGCGGGACTTGCAGCAACACGCGCGAGGCGGGATTCGAACCCACGACCTTCGGCTCCGGAGGCCGACGCTCTATCCAGCTGAGCTACTCGCGCAAACGCAAAAGGAGCTCGCGGGCGAGCTCCCCTTGCCATGGTCGGGGCGAGTGGATTTGAACCACCGACCTCCTGGTCCCGAACCAGGCGCGCTAACCGGGCTGCGCCACGCCCCGCGGATGAATCCTGCAGCTCGATTCATCAGGCGCGCCCGGAGAGACTCGAACTCCCAACCTTCTGATCCGTAGTCAGATGCTCTATCCAATTGAGCTACGGGCGCAAGGCGTCGTCTGGCATGGTGCTCATGAAGACGACAACGGCGGTCGCGCGACTCGACTGCGGAGGCGCGGTCCGCCGTGAACACTCAAAGCTAGTCCTCACGAAATGGGCAGTCAAGACCGTTCCGCGTCGCTGCCTTCCTCGCGCGTGGGCTTCGGCCGCGTCGCCTTGAGCGATGCATCCAGAATGGCGCGCAGCTCCGGCGGCGTGTCTTCGACGGCCGAGCTTGCCGCGGCGCCACCTCGCGAACGCGACGGCTGCGATCGTTCCGCCGATTGCTCCACCGCACGCGCGCCCGCCTCCGCGGGGTGGTGGTCGTCCGACCCAATGCTCACCGTCTGGGACGAGCGCGGCAGCGAGAGGATGAACCGGGATCCCGCTCCTGGCGCGCTTCGCACCTGCACGTCCCCCCCGAGAAGCCGCGCGAGCCTGCGCGCGATCGCGAGGCCCAGGCCCGTCCCCCGCTCGAGCGAATCCCCGCGCCCTGACGGCCGCACCTGCTCGAATTCCTGGAAGATTCGGTCCTGATCCTCGCGCGCGATGCCGATGCCGGTGTCCTCGACGATGACGACCACGCCGTCCCCCAGGTCGGCATCCTGGCGTCGCGCCACGATCGTGATCGTCCCACGGTCGGTGAATTTCACGGCATTGGCCACGAGGTTCAGGAGGATTTGCCGCACGTGCCCGGGATCGGTGCGGAGCTCCGGCACATCCCGCGCGACGACGACGTCGACGTGCAAGCGCTTCGCGGTCGCCATCGGCTCGATGACCGTCGCGACGGCGTCGACCACCGCGCCGAGATTCACCGGCTGGGGGTCGACCGCCATCCGTCCCACCTCGATCTTGGACAGGTCGAGCACGTCGTTGACGAGTCCGAGCAGGTGGTCGGCGGCCGCGGCGATGCGATCGTGCACGCCTCGCAACGGCGCGACGAGCTCGCCGTACACGCCGTCGCGAGCGAGCGAGTTGTAGCCCACGATCGCGTTCAACGGCGTGCGCAGCTCGTGCGATACGTTGGCGAGGAAGCGACTCTTCGCCCGGTTGGCTTCGGCGATCTGCTGGGATCGTTCCTCGAGGCGAACGTTGGCGTCGAGGAGATCCCGCGAGAGGAGCTCCAGCTCTTCGGTGCGCTCGGCGAACCGGCGCGATTGTGCCTCCTCGCGCACCACGAGGAGGACGACGACGAGCAGGAGGAGCGAGCCCACCAGCCAGTTGAGCAGGCGCGGGACGATCGGCTGTATGCGAGGGATCGCTACGTCGACTGTCCACCGGTGGGAGCCTGGCAGGCGAACCTCGCGGCGCTCGATGGTCGAGAACGAGCTGCGATACGCGGGCGAGCGCGCGATCACGTGAAGCGAATCATCGCGAATCTGGTACGCGAAGCGCCCGAGCAGACGTCCGCCTAACGCATCGGCGAACAGGCCGGGGTAGGAGATCGCGGCCAGGATGTAGCCGGTGATGCGCCGGTCCCGCAGCACGGGCTCGACGAGAACCACGCCGCCCTCGGCGGGCGCGAGGCGAATGGTTCGCGTGGCCGCCGCATCCTGGGAGAAGCGAGCCTCATCCAGCGCCGCCGCGATATCCACCGAATCGCGCAGGTTCGTCCCGGGGCCGAGCCGGGCCCAGCCCGTCTGCGGGAAGACGGCGCGGACGCGTCCGCGCGCATCGGCGTACGCGATGGCTCGCACGTCCGGCAGATCGTCGAACACGCGCTGCGCGAACCGGCGCACACGCTCTTCACTGATTTCTCCCGTGCGCGACGTCTCGATCAGGCTCGTGACGCCACTCAGCAGGCCCACGCGATGGTGCAGGTGGCTCTCGAGAAGCGCTTGAGCCTGGACAGCCTGCGTGACGCCCTGTTCCCGGAATTCGCGTGTCAGGAGGCGGTCGATGTAGACCAGCCCGACCAGGCCCGTGATGAGAAAGGCGACGAGCGGCAGCCTCCAGGTGAGCGGCCGCAAGACCGGATCACGCTTCACCGTCGCCCTGATGCCGGTTGCCGTGCGCCCATTGGAGGCCGTTCCGCTGGTGGAGACGCGCCGGAGTCGCACCGGCGTATTGGTCGCCAAATGCGCAAATCATGCGCCGTCCGGCGCCCGCGGGAACGGGGCGTTAGGCCGCGCTGGAGGCGGCGAACAAAAAAAAGGCCCCCGCGGCGGGCCGCGGGGGATGGGCGGTACAAGACTCGAACTTGTGACCTCCACGATGTCAACGTGGCGCTCTAACCAACTGAGCTAACCGCCCTGGTAAAACGGGATCCAGGTGTCGAGGGATCGGGGGATCACGGGAATCCATGTCTGGAGAGATCCTCGCCGCCGCCCTCGATCCCCCGACACCTCGATCCCTCGACCCCCAGCCTTCAAGCGGGAAACGGGACTCGAACCCGCGACCCCAACCTTGGCAAGGTTGTGCTCTACCAACTGAGCTATTCCCGCAGCGCGGCGGCAGATCAGCGCGCTACGCGGATCGGCCGCCGAGTGGAGGCGAGGGGAATCGAACCCCTGACCTCGTGAATGCCATTCACGCGCTCTCCCAACTGAGCTACGCCCCCGGAACCAGTCCACCGGCTGGAACCGTTAACTGTAGCGGGGGGTATGGTCCAATGTCAATGAAACGGGACTGGCGAAATCCGCGTAGCTCTGTATCTTGCAGCGCCTTTTGACCAGCGCCCGCCGCATGAAATCTGTGTTGTGGCGCACCGAAGTTTTTACGTCACGCGACGAGAATTGCGTCGCTGGCCCTATAGCACTCTCGAGGTTTTTCCGAACATGACCGAGGTCAAGCGTCGCCGTCGGCGCGCCGTCCCGGCCGGGATCGCTCCAAGCGAGCCCGAGCGCGACATCCTGGATCAGTATCTCTACGAGGTCAGCACCTACCCGCTGCTCAAGGGCAACGAGGAGCAGCTGATCGCGAGAAAGATTCGCGCCGGGGATCAGGACGCGCTTCAGGAGCTCGTGAAGCGCAACCTGCGCTTCGTGATCTCCGTGGCCAAGAAGTATCAGAACCGCGGACTCCCCCTCATCGATCTCATCGGCGAGGGGAACGTCGGGCTGCTGACCGCCGCCCGGAAGTTCGATCCGGATCAGGGGGTGAAGTTCATCTCCTACGCGGTGTGGTGGATTCGTCAGGCGATCCTGTCGTCGCTCGCGCGGCAG
>DATBIU010000030.1:0-4922 GCA_036556765.1 Gemmatimonadaceae bacterium
GACCCGCCCCATGGCCCCTGGCCCTCGACCCTTGGCCCACTTTACGTTGCGACTACACTCAAAACGGGAACCCGGGCATGCCGATACGGAAATCCAGCGCCACCTGGACGGGTGGACTGAAGGGTGGGAAGGGCAGCTTCAAGGCGGAATCGGGGTTGGGCGGGGCGTACTCGTTTGGCTCGCGCTTCGAGAACGCTCCGCAGTCCAATCCGGAGGAGCTGCTCGCGGCGGCGCTCGCCGCGTGCTACAGCATGGCGTTGAGTGCGGGCCTCGAGAAGAACGGCACGCCCCCCACGAGCGTCGAGACGAACGTGGCCTGCTCGATCGACAAGGTGGGGGATGGCTTCAAGATCACCAAGATGCACCTCACCGTCCGCGGCAAGGTGCCTAACGTGGATGCCGCCACGTTCGACAAGGTCGCCCAGGCGACGAAGGATGGGTGTCCGGTGTCCCAGGTCTTCAAGGGAAACGTTCCACTCACGCTGGAGGCGAAGCTGGAGTGACAGGAGCGCCCTCAGCGCTCTTCCAGCGCCTGGTCGATGTACAGCACTTGCCTCTTCTGCAACGCGCCGCTCGGCGCCAACGAGGCGATCGAGCATTTTCCGGTCGGCCGGCGTCTCGCCTTCGACTCGGCGAAGGGGCGGCTGTGGGTCGTGTGCCGCAGCTGCGAGCGGTGGAACCTTTCCCCGCTCGAGGAGCGCTGGGAGGCGATCGAGGAATGCGAGCGACGATTCGAGGGGACGCGTATGCGCGCGTCGACCGACAACATCGGCCTCGCCAAGCTCCCCGAGGGGCTCGAGCTCGTTAGGATCGGTCCGGCGCTGCGACCGGAATTCGCGGCGTGGCGCTACGGCGATCAATTCGGCCGGCGTCGCCGTCGAACGCTGATCCGGGCTGGCCTGGGGTTTGGCGCGCTGGGCGCCGTGGTGGCCGGCGGAGCCGCCGCGGGTGTCGGCATCGGCGGCTTCGGCTGGATGATCATGCAGTCCGGCCGCTACATCGTCGAAGGAAATCCGCGCGCTGTGGTCGGGTACGTGCCGGGGTTCGACGGGCAGCCGCTCGCCATCCGTCGCCTCCATCTCAAGCACACGCGGTGGCAGACCGACCCGTCCACCGGCGAGCACCGACTGGCGATCGGCTTCAAGCGTGGGACGATCACGCTCACCGGTGAGGAAGCGCGACGTCAGGCCGGGATCCTCATCGTTCACGCCAACCGCCGAGGGGGCAACCGAACCGAGGTGCAGCGCGCCGTGGACCGCGTTCAGGAGGCTGGCAGCGCCGAGGCGCTCGTGGCATCGATGGCGACGCAGCGTGAGCCACTGCCCGTCTGGCGGAAGGAGGGCGAGGTTCGAAAGGTCCCGGCGTTCGGGATGGATGCGGATCGCCGCCTCGCGTTCGAAATGGCGTTGCACGAAGAGCAGGAGCGGCGCGCTCTCCACGGGGAGCTGATCGCGCTCGAGCAGGCGTGGCGCTCTGCCGAGGAGATCGCGAAGATCTCGGACAACCTGCTGGTCCCCGAGTCGGATGAGGAGTGGCTGCGCAAGCAGCGCGAGAAGTCGTGAAGTCGCGCGCGCTGTGCCTAACGCTCGCCCTCGGCGTCGTCGGCTGCCGCGGGGAGGCGGAGCGGCCCGGCGAACCCCCGGCCGATACCATCGCCCCGATCGGGACGGGCACCGAATCCTTGCTCACGCGCGAGCGTCTGGAGCTCATCGAGGGGTGGATTCGCGCGTCGATCGCTCGTGACGGTGGGGCGCCGAGGTCGCTCGATGCGGTGCGCCCGCCCGAGGACGAGGCGGAGCGCTACGTCCCCCTCGAACGATACCTCCGTGACGGTTGGGGGCGGGCGATCGAGTACCAGTACGCCCCCAAGACGCGGTCGTACGAGCTGCGATCGTCAGGTGCGGACGGTGTCTTCGACACCGCCGACGACATCACGCGAAGCGGCAGCCCGTAGCGGTCGGGGGAGCCCAGAGGCCGAGGCGGGACGTCACTTCGCGGGGCGAATCCCAGTCACGCCACCAGAGACGATGAACGCCATCACCGCCGCGCTGTCCGCCGCCAGCGGTGTCACCCGCTCGCTCGGCACGAGCAACAGGTTGCCGGCGAAGTTGTACGACTGCGGGAAGTACACCGCGACGTGCGCGCGGATGCCGAGGTGATCGAGCGCGCGCATCGTCACGAAGCCCAGCGCTTTCGCGCCGCCATCGGGGGTCACGTCCACCATCACCGGGGTGTCGAACCGCCGCTTTTCGCCGACGAACGCGTCGAGCAGGTCTTTCGTCGACGTATACAACAGGCGCACGAACGGCAACCGCGTCATCAGCCGCTCGAGCAGCGACACGAGACTGATCGCGAGGAGATTCGAGGCGAGAAAGCCGACGACGGTGATCACCACGAGGGTGAGGAGAAACCCGAGACCGGGGATTGGCAGGCCCAGCAGACCATCGATGGCGCGAAAGATCCAGACGCAGACGTAGAGCGTGATCGCGATCGGGGCGATCAGCAGCAGCCCGCGGAGAAAATACTGCGCGAGACGTTTCATGGGTGCCTGACGAGTATGAGGGAACGCCGCTCCTTACTTGATCTCGATGGGAACCCACGCCTCACGGTCATCCCATCGCACGCGGAGCACGGCACCGGGTTCGCCGGGCTCGAGACTGATGGTCAGCTGCTCGGTCTGCGCCTCGGGCGCCTCATCGTGCATCGGTATGCGCGCCAGGTCCTGCGCGGGGTCGTACATCGTGCCCCACTGGCCCGTCTGCTTGTTGATGATGAGCGTCCATCCCTCCGGTCGCGGGATCGTCCACAGCGTGTACGTCCCCGCCGGGACGGGCGTGCCGCCGATCACCACGTCCGTGTCGGTGTGGAAATGCGTGGCTTCGTTCGCGCCGGTGCGCCACACCTCGCCCCAGGGGACCGTCTGGCCGAACAGGACGCGCCCCCGCTTCATCGGGCGAGAGTACGTCAACGTGAAGTTGGCGCCGCCGATGCTTGCCCGCAGCGTATCCCGCGGTGACAGCTGGGGAATCGGCGGCATCATCGCGATCGGGGTGAGGTCGCTCATCGGGCCCCGCGTCACCACCACCTTGAAGGTGGAGCCGAGGGCCTGGGCTCCGAGAATGCGACCGGCCGCGTCCACGCGAGCATACAGCGTCGCGAACGGCGAGATGATCTTCATCGTGTCCGCGCTCACGCGGACGACGCTGAACATGTCCGTCCGCTGCGCGCCTACGGCCCACGTCGGAATCTCGACGCTATCGGCGCCGCTGCGCGCAGCCAGCCGCGTGAGCACCGCGTACGACGCGTACGAGAGCCCCAGCAGCGGAACGGTGCCTGGTGGGGCGGGAATGCGGCGCGTGACGGTGCTGTCGTTGCGTTTCGTTTCCATCACGATCGTATCGTCGGTGATCGTGATCGCGGCGGTCTGAAGCGGCGGGCTCGCCGGCGTGTCGGTCGGGCGCCGCGTGGAGAACTCGAGACGGCTGGGACGGCCCTCGGCATCGAACGTCATCGCGTACGGGCGCCGCACGGTCTCGCGCACTCGCGTCACGACCTCGCCGTCGATCCGTGCGCGGCCGAACCGGAACCGCTCGGCGGCGATCGTGTCGCGCCCCAGGGTCACGATGAAGGTGCCCTGATCGGCCATGGCCGAGCCCGCCAACGACGACCGGTCCCCCTCGCGGGGGCTCGCGGCACAGCCGAGGATGAGCGGAAGCACCAGAGCAGTGTGCAGTCGCATGGGAGGTCAAAAGGAGCGGGAAGCAACAGCGCCGGATGTAGGATGCGCGACCACTCCCGCGCTCGCCAGCCACGCGACACACCAGCCGACGTGGTTGGAGGCATGCGGATTGCGCCCCTGCATCACGTCCAGGAGGGGTTCGTGGCCACACGCGTGAAACCGTATGCGGAAAGTGCTGCGTCCTACATTCCCGAGCGTCCGACGCTCCAGAAGGTCCGCGCCGCCGCCACCGGGTGCAAGGCGTGCTGGCTGTGGACGCTCGGCACGCAGACGGTCTTCGGCGAGGGGCCTCGTCAGGCGGAGGTGATGCTCGTCGGCGAGCAGCCGGGCGATCAGGAGGACAAGACCGGGCGCCCGTTCGTGGGCCCGGCAGGCGCGCTGCTCGACCGCGCGCTCGATGAGGCCGGCATCGACCGCGCGACGGCGTACGTCACGAACGCGGTCAAGCATTTCAAGTGGGAGCGCGGCGAGCGGGGCACGCGGCGCATCCACAAGAAACCTAACGACGCCGAGATCCGCGCCTGCCGCCCGTGGCTGGATGCCGAGATCGCGCTCGTGCGCCCGAGGGTCGTCATCGCGCTCGGCGCCACCGCCGCCCAGGCGCTGCTCGGCAAGCAGTTTCGCGTGACGAAGGATCGCGGAAAGGCGATCCCCTCCGCCATCGCCGAGGCCGTGTTCGCCACGGTGCACCCGTCAGCGGTGCTTCGGGCGCCCAACCCAGCGGCCCGCGCCTCCGCCGAGCGGGACTTCATCGCCGACCTCAAGAAAGTCGCGCGCCACCTTCAGGCGCGCGGGCGGCAACGCGCCCCGCGTGAGGGACGTGCGAGCGCCACGCGCGTGGAGCGGCGCGTCTCGAAGCCAGCGGGCGCGCGAAGCGACTCTCGGGATGTCCCCGTCGCCGCCCGCGGAAGGCGTTGACGCCCTAGATACTCCGCAACAGCCAATACAGGAGCAGGAAGATGAGGACGGTCGTGAAGCAGCCGCCCCCCAGCTTCTTCGCGCCCCAGCCCGCGCCGAGCGCGGCGAAGAGTCGATTCATGTCACAGACCCGGTTCGAGTTGCGACTGCCATGCGCAGGGATCGTACCGCTCGAGGTGCTCGAGGTGCTCGAGGTGCTCGACGGGAACCGGGCGGTTGAGCCCTCTGTTTTCTCTGAGCATCTTGCCTCTCCCTCGAGCACGTC
>DATBIU010000031.1:0-3875 GCA_036556765.1 Gemmatimonadaceae bacterium
GACGTTCAGGAAGCTGCCGATCACCAGGCCTACGGTGATGGGGGCGAGCACCATCTCAGGTCGCGAACTGACGTGCGAACTGGGCGGCAGACTTCGGATGGAGCTGGCGGAGGATCGTGTAGTGCTTGCCTGCCTCGACCGTGTTCCCCTTCTCGAGATACGCGCGCACGAGCCCAAGCCGTGGCTCCGCCGCATAGGGATCGAGCTCGGCGGCGCGGTGGAACTGCTGCAGCGCGGCATCCAGATGCCCGGTGCCGGCGAGCGCCGCTCCGAGGTTCGCCAGGGCCGTCAGGTTCGTCGGCTCGAGGACGAGCGCTCGTCTGAGAAACGGCATGGCATCTTCGAATTTCGACTGACGGATCAGCGCCATCCCGACATTGTTCAGCAGCGCCACGTCGGCGCCGTCTTTCTTCAGCGCCCGCTTCAGATGGACCTCCGCCTCGGCGGGGCGATCGAGCTGCAGCATGGCGAGGCCGATGCCGCCGTGAATCGTTTCCCGGTCGGGGCGAACGACCGTCACGTAATTGAAGTGTACGAGCGCGGCCTTGGCGTTCCCCTGGTTCACGAGCAGCGCTCCCATGTTGTGGTGGCAGATCGAGCACTCGGGCTCGACGAGCGCGGCGTGCAACCACAGGGACTCCGTGTTCCGCCACACCCGCACCTGTTCCGAGGTGAGAACACCGAGCGCGGCGATCCAGACGATGACGGTCGCCGCGGCGAGACGCCTCACCGTGGGCGTCAGTTTGCCATGAACCCGGGCGCGTCCGAGAAAGGCCGGAATGCCGCCGGCCAGGAGCGCGAATCCCATGCACGAGACGTAGCTGTACCGATCGTGAGCGAGCTGGAATCCCGCGTGCACGAGCCCGCCGACGGGGGCGATCGCGATCACGTAGTACAGGTACGCCGCGCTGACCGCCGGCCATCGGCGAGCGAGCCCGAGCAGGCTCAGCGTCATCAGGAGCGTCGCGACCGCCGCGAGTGCGAAGGGCCCGTCGAGGAGACGGACCTTCGCGGGAAGCTCGTACAGCGGCGAGAGGTTGAGCGGCATGACGGTCTTCGCGATGTAGAAGCATACGCTGTAGAGCGCGAGCGCGATGCGGGACAGGAGCGGCAGCTGTGTGCTGGACGTGAAGAACGCATTGTGCGCGACGGCCCAGTACGCGATGCCGGCGCCGGCACCGCCGACCACGAAGAATGGAATCTTCTCGAGGAGCACGCGCCGCGCGGGCATCCGGAGCCATTCGCGAGGGGACGCCGGCAGCCGCCGGAGCGGATAGACGTCGAGAATCAGGAGCGCGAACGGCAGCGTCATCGTGATCGACTTGGAGAGGAGCGCGAGCTCGAAGAGCACGAGTGACGCCAGGAGCCGACGTCGTCGCTTCCAGCCTTCCTGCTCGATGGACGAGAGGTAGCACAGCACGCACGCGAGGAGCATCAGGCCCGACAGGACGTCGCGGCGTTCGGTCGCCCACGCGACGGATTCTGCACGCAGCGGGTGGATCGCGAAGACGAGCGCGGAGACCACGGCGCCGAGCCGTATCTCCATCGTGGTCGCCCACGGCACGGCGCGCGGCAGCAATCGGAGCGCGAGCGTGAAGAACAGGAGGACGTTCGCGCAGTGGAGCACGACGTTCGTGAAGTGGTATCCGGAAGGTTCCATGCCCCAGAGGACGTAGTCGAGGCCGAACGTGAGCCAGGTGACCGGGATGTAATGACCCATGAGCGTGGACGTCAGCATCCACTGGATCTGCGTCCACCCGAGCCCCCGGTAGCTCGTGTTGTTGACGAGGTTGATCGGGTCGTCCCACTGGACGAAATCGTTGTACATCGCATGGCCGAACACGGCCACGACCGCGAGCACGAGGAAGAGGGCCGCTTCGCGCGTCGAAGGACGATACGTGCAGGCGCGGAGCCAGAGCCGTTCCAGCGGGCGGGCACCGCGTGCCGCCTCTCGACGGGACGCACCGAGCTCCGCCGTGTCTATGCGGGCGTTCATCGGGTGTGTGTGATCGCGTCGAATGAGAGGCGAACGGGGAGGCGACCCTCCCCGTTCGCGTCGGAGGTTAGGGCACCCGGACGGTCGAGTTGTCGCCGGTGGCCGAAATCGTGAACACGCCCGTCGAGGTATCGGCCGCGTAGCTGTACGCCGACCAGCCCGACGGCTGGGCCGGGACGGACGCCATGAAGGGGCCGGCGACCTGGTTCTGGGCGTTGGTCACGGCGGCCGTCAGCTGCGACAGCGCGGTGGGGACGATCCCCATGTGGGCCCCGTAGATCGAGGCGGCAGACGTGAGGGCCCGCGCGTCGGCCTGCGCCTTGGCGATGCGCGCGCGCTGCTGGACGTTCGCATAGAGCGGAATGGCGATCGCCGCGAGAATGCCGATAATCGCGACCACGATCAGAAGCTCGATCAGCGTGAAGCCGCGCTGACCGACGGCTGCAAAACGACGCGCCCGGAAGGACTGCAGCATTGATATACCCCCTCGTCGAATGTGCGCGCCCACGGCGCGCGCGAGCGTTGCGGCGACTCCATGCACAGCGGGTGCCATACGTGCCGTCCGTCCGCGGTCTTGTTCGACGCGGACTTAACGCTCGCGTCGCGTCGCCCTGCACTGTCTCGAGGACACTCGGGAAGGCCGGAATGACGTTGCGTCGCTCGCGAAGGCAAGAGCGAGGGGAGGAGACGTCGTCTCCTCCCCTCGTCCGCCACCGCGGTTAAGGAACGGTAACCGTCGTGTTGTCACCGTTCGCCGAAACCGTGAAGACACCCGTGGCCGTGTCGGCGGCATAGCTATACGCGGACCAGCCGGAGGGCTGCGCCGGGACCGACGCCATGAACGGACCGGCGACCTGGTTCTGAGCGTTCGTCACCGCCGAGGTCAGCTCGGTCAGCGCCGTCGGCACGACGCCCATGTGCGCGCCGTAGATCGACGCGGCGGATACGAGGGCGCGGGCGTCAGCCTGCGCCTTCGCGATGCGGGCCCGCTGCTGCACGTTCGCGTACAGCGGGATGGCGATCGCCGCCAGGATACCGATGATCGCGACGACGATCAGGAGCTCGATCAGCGTGAAACCACGCTGGCTGCCCAGCTTCCGCTTGCCGTACCAGAACTTGACCATCTCTTCTCCTCCTCCTGTCGTTTGGCGAAGCGTGCTACCAGTCGGGGAGGGCCATGTGCAGACGCCGTGCCGAACTTCGTCGAGCGCAAGATTGCCTTGATCGTCGCGGAGTTGCCGATTGTAGGAGCGGGTGGCGGCGACGTCGAACCGACAGTTCTCGGCGTGCCAGCGCCAAAAAATGTCAGTCGAGCTCGTCGCCGCGCGCGCTGCTCGATCGCTGGCTCTTGATCCCGTGCTTCTGCAGCTTGTAGCGGAACTGGCGGAAGCTGAGCTTCAGGAGCTCCGCGGCGCGCACCTGCAGCCCACCGGCCCGCTCCAGAGCGAGGCGGATGTACCGCAGCTCGACATCGGAGAGCAGCTGCTCGAGGTCGATGCCGCTCCCGGGGATCCCGACCGGGAAGTCGCTGGTGCCGCGCGGCACCGTCAGATGGGGGGGCAGCGCTTCGAGACTGATCTGCTCTCCGCTGCCGAGGACGATGGCGCGCTCGATGACGTTCTCCAGCTCGCGAATGTTGCCCGGCCAGTGGTACCGCTCCAGCACGCCCAGCGCGTCGGGAGAGATGCCCCGGACCGGTTTGCCCACGTCCTTTGCGATCCGGGCGACGAAGTGCGCCACGAGCACCGGGATGTCCTCGCTCCGCTCGCGGAGCGGCGGCAGGTGAATCGGAATCACGTTCAGCCGGTAGTAGAGGTCTTCGCGCAGGATGCCCTCGCTCACCGCCTTGGCGAGGTCGCGGTTCGACGCGGCAATCAGC
>DATBIU010000032.1:0-4386 GCA_036556765.1 Gemmatimonadaceae bacterium
ACCGGCGAGCAGGGTCCCGGCCGCGTCGAGCACGGTCGTCCGCAGTCGGTCGGCGAGCATCCCGACCGCGAACAGGACCGCGTCGAACCGCAGCGCGATCCAGAGGACGAGCAGGCTCATCACGGTGGCAAGCGAGCCGGCCGTGACACCGAATGCGATGCGCCCGCCACGCGACGAGGGCACGAAGCCTCGCAGCGTATCGAGCACCGCCACGTGCCACGGAACGAAGATGTTCACCCGCGCCAGCACACGCTCGGCGAATAGCGGCGATGGGGCAAAATGGGGCAAATGCTCGAGCGCCCGCACCGTCGCGCGGGCTTCATCGAGCTCGCCGCGGCAGGTCGGACACTTCCGGATGTGCGTCTTGAGCGGCGAGGTTCCAAACCCCACCTCGCCGTCGAGCAGCAGATCGATTTCGCTGGGTAGTAAATGACGGTCCACAAAGCCTCCGGTCGGTCCTACGTCGGCCTCACAAAAGGGGTTTCAGCTAGGTCCGAAGATGCTCCAAAGCGTCCCTCAGCTCCTTCCGGGCCCGGTGGATATAGGTCTTCACCGTCCCCAGGGGTAAATCGAGCATCGCCGCGATCTCCTCGTACGACCGGCCTTCGACGTGACGCAGCATGATGCACGATCGATACTCGGGGCGAAGGCGCGCGATGGCACGCTCGATGGCCGAGCCGAGCTCGCGGGACTCGACCTCCTCGAGAGCCGATTCCCCGCGGGACTCGACGTCGAACGAGGTCGCCTCGATCTCCGCCCGCGTCGCCGCGTGCGGGGACCCGTCGATGCTGATCGTCTCCACCGCGCGTTTGCGCAAATGGTCGATCGCCACGTTGTTGGCGATCTTGAACAGCCAGCTCGAGAGCTTGAACTCGGGCCGGTAGCGGTCGATGTGGTTGAGGACCTTGATGAAGGTCTCCTGCGCCAGGTCCTCGGCCGTCTCGCGGTCGCGGACCATGCGGAAGATCAGCGAGAACACCGGCCGCTCGTAGCGCCGCAGGAGCTCGCGATACGCCGGCTCGCGCCCCTGCTGCGCGAGCGCGACGACGTCCGCATCCGGGAGATTCGCGAGGTCGAGAACGGGCGCCATGAGGGGTCAGGAGTCGGGAGTCAGGGATCAGGGGGTTACAGGTTCCAGGCGGATGGGGCGCCCACACTCGGCCAATCACGCCCTGACACCCCCTGACCCCTGACTCCTGACTCCCGACCCCTTGCGACGCGAAAGGTATTCGCGCAGAACAAGTTGAGCCAGCGCGCACGCGCTTGCGGCGCTCGACCACCTCCGCCAGTTTCATCGCAATGCCGTCCGTCCAGACCGAGCGGAGCGAAGCGCTCGCGGCCGCCGCTGGGAGCGCGGAGAAGCGCGCCTACGTTCGGCGTGTCTTCTCCGAGATCGCGCCCCGGTACGACCTCCTCAATCATCTCCTCAGCTTCAGCATCGACAAACGATGGCGCCGGCGCGCTGTCGCGGCGCTGGGCTGGGACCGCGATCCGAATGGCATCTACGTAGACCTCTGCGCCGGAACGCTGGACGTCGCCAACGAGCTGGCGCGGAACCCCCGCTTCGCCGGCACCGTGCTCGGTACGGACTTCGCCGAGCCCATGCTGCGGGCCGGCCGCGAGAAGGTCGCGGCTCGTCCGGTCGCTCCGATCGTCGCCGACGCCCTGTCGCTCCCAATTCGCGGGAGCACCGCATCGGGCGCGATCGTCGCCTTCGGCGCTCGCAACCTCGAGGATCTCGACGCGGGGATCGCCGAAGCGCACCGCGTGCTCCGCGACGGAGCGACGTTCGTGATTCTCGAGTTCTCCACGCCCCGCGTTCCGATCATCCGCTCGCTGTATCGCCTCTATTTTCACCGCGTGCTTCCCGCACTTGGCCGTCTCGTGAGCCGACACCCCACCGCGTACCGGTACCTTCCCCTGTCCGTCGACAACTTTCCGGGCGAGCAGGAGCTCGCGCGGAGAATGACCCAGGCGGGCTTCGCGAACGTTCGCGTCACGCGGCTGAGCTTTGGAATCGCCGCCATCCATGCGGGAGAGCGTCGCGGAGCAGCGGCATGACCATCGACACCGTTGGACAGTTCATCGCGGAATTGGAGCGCGCGGGCGAGCTGAAGCGCATCTCGCAGCCGGTCTCCGCCGACCTCGAGCTGTGTGAGATCGCCGACCGCGTGATGAAGATGCCGGGCGGCGGACCGGCGCTGCTCTTCGAGAACGTCACGCTGGCCGACGGTTCCCAGTCGGCGTATCCGGTCGCCATCAATCTCTTCGGATCAATGCGCCGGATGTCGATGTCGCTCGGGGTGGAGCGACTCGACGAGATCGGGGAGCGCATCGCGCAGATGATGGAGCTCAAGGTCCCCGAGGGGCTCGTCGCGAAGCTGTCCCTGTTGCCGCGACTGCTCGAAATGGGGAAGTTCCCGCCACGCATGAAGGGTGGAGCGGCGCCGTGTCAGGAAGTGGTGCTGCGCGGTGAAGAGATCGACCTGCGCAAGCTCCCGATCATCACGTGCTGGCCCGAGGACGGTGGACCGTACATCACGCTCCCGATGGTGATCTCGCGCGATCCCAAACGCGGGATCCGAAACGTCGGCATGTATCGCGTGCAGCTACTGGGGGCGCGCGACCTGGCGATGCACTGGCAGCGGCACAAGGTGGGAGCGGCGCACTGGCGCGAGATGGCCGAGCGCAAGGAGACGATGCCGGTGTGCATCGCGATCGGCGCCGATCCGCCATCGATGTACTCCGCCTCCGCCCCGCTCCCGCCTACCGTCGACGAGTTCCTCTTCGCCGGGTTCCTGCGACGCTCTCCGGTGCGACTGGCGAAGGCCGTGACGTGCGATCTCGAGGTCCCCGCCGAGTCGGAGTTCGTGATCGAGGGATACATCGACCCGTCGGAGCCACTCGTGACCGAGGGTCCGTTCGGCGACCACACCGGCTACTACTCGCTCGCGGACCTGTACCCCCGGGTGCACGTCACGGCCCTGACGATGCGCGCGAGCCCTGTCTATGCGACGACGATCGTCGGCCGGCCGCCGATGGAGGATTTCTACCTGGGGCATGCGACCGAGCGGATCTTCCTCCCCCTTCTGAAACTGACGGTGCCCGAAATCGTCGACTACCACATGCCGCCAGAGGGGATCTTTCACAACCTCGTATTCGTGTCGATCGACAAGCAGTATCCTGGGCACGCATACAAGGTGATGAACGCGCTCTGGGGCCAGGGCCTCATGTCACTCGCCAAGCTCATCATCGTGGTGGACAAGGACGTCAACGTGCGCGATCCGCAGGAAGCATGGTGGATCGCGCTCAACAACATCGATCCGGAGCGCGACGCGCGCTTCACCATGGGACCGGTGGACGTGCTCGACCACTCGAGTCGTGCGTTCACCTACGGCTCGAAGATGGGCATCGATGCCACGCGCAAGTGGCCCGAGGAGGGCTTCACGCGCGAGTGGCCGAAGCGGATCGAGATGGATGCGGCGACGAAGAGTCGGGTCACGGCGATGTGGTCATCCCTGGGGATCGAGCGCCCCCGATGAACGACGTTCCGTATCCTGCATCGCGGCTGATCTTCACGCTGGCGTTCATGCTCGTCGTCGTCGTCGTCGCCGTGGCGGTGGTGCGGTGGCGCTTCCGACGGCAGCTGCTGGCCGAGATCGCAACGACGCTCGGGATCTTTCTCCTCATCATTGGGACCATCGTCTACACGGTCGCGTTCCGGGGCCTGCGTCCCGCCGAGATGGTCCTCGCGTGGCTGCTCTCGTTTGCCGCGATCATCTGGTTCGTCGCCCGCCTCAACCGCACCATGACGCGGCCACTACGTGAGCTCGACCGACTGGGCGTCTCACTGCGGCGTGGGGACTGGGGGCGAATCCTGGCCGCGCGCGACGGGAACGATCGCGGAAACATCACCGCCGCGCTTCGCGATGTGGCGGCCCTGATCGAAGAGACCCGCCGCACGATGGACACACTCATCCGCGCCTCAGAACGGGTCACGCGCGTGGGTGGCGAGGCCGCCGGCGGCGCTCAGGACGTCGGCGGCGCTCTCGTCAGGCTGTCTCAGGGTGCGCAGGCCAACCTCGGCGTGGCGCGCCGGATTCGCACGGCGGCGGAAGAGATCACGGCCGCCTCCGGCGAGGTGAGCGGCGCGGCGCGCGAAACGCTCCAGCTGTCGGCCTCGATGGAGAGCCTTGCCGGCGAAGGAGTGCAGCACGCGGAGTCCGCGTCGGAGCGCGTGTCGGAGATCGCGGGTGCGGCGCACGCCTCAGCCGAGCGCATCGAGGCCATGCGGCAGATGTCGGATGCGATTGGCGAGATCACGGCGGTAATCCACAAGATCGTGCGGCAAACGAACCTCCTCGCGCTCAACGCGGCGATCGAGGC
>DATBIU010000033.1:0-2411 GCA_036556765.1 Gemmatimonadaceae bacterium
GCGGGGCGATGTGGAGCGCATCTCGCCCGAGGCCCCGGTGCCGGTGGTGCGGGTGCGCGAGCGGCGGGAGGCGCTGGGCGGGGCGGCCAACGTGGCGCAGAACGTCGCGGCGCTGGGCGGGGTGCCTCGCCTGGTCGCCGCGGTGGGGCGCGATGTCGCCGGCGCCCGCGTCCACGCGATGCTCGGAGCGATGGGCGCCGGCACGGACCGTCTGGTCGAGGTCGATCGCCCCACGACCACGAAGACCCGCATCCTGGCGCGGGTGCAGCAGGTCGTGCGCGTGGACGAGGAGGAGGACGCGGACTTGCCGGCGGCCGATGCGGAGCGCATCGCGCGGGCGGTCGAGGACGCGCTGGGCGACGCCGATGCGCTCGTGCTCGAGGATTACAACAAAGGCGTGCTGACGACCCCGGTGATCGCGCGCGCCATTGCGCGGGCGCGCGCCCGGGGTCTGCCGGTGGTGGTCGATCCCAAGTATCGGAACTTCTTCGCGTACCGAGGCGCCACGATCTTCAAGCCCAACCGTCGCGAGCTCGAGGCCGCGCTCGGCGCCGCGATGGATCTCGAGCACCCCGAGACGCTGCCCGCGACCGTCGCGCGGCTCGAGGTCGAGCACCTGTTGCTGACGCTGGGTGAGCGCGGGATGATGCTCATCCCGGCGCGCGGCGACGTGACGCGCGTGCCGACGACGGCGCGCGAGGTGTACGACGTGGTGGGTGCGGGGGATACGGTGACCGCGTATCTGGCCGCGACGCTGGCGGCGGGGGCGAGTGCTCGTGAGGCAGCGGTGATCGCGAATCTCGCCGCCGGCGTGGAGGTCGGGAAGCTCGGCGCGGCGACGGTGGCGACCAGCGAGGTCGTCGAGGCCTTCGACCACGTCCGCACGACGACGGGCGATGGATAGCGAGGCAGTCCGCGAACGCCCGTCGAAGTGGATGAGGGAGCCGGGCGCGCTGGAGACGGTGGCCGTAGGCCTGATGACCATGGCGATCACCGTTCTGATGGTCAACGCGCTGGGGGGATTCTGGGAGCGCTATCCGAACTTCGGCGACAACGGCCTCTACATCGCCATCGCCGACCAGATCGCCGTCGCCGACATTGCCGGGCTGGAGCCGAAGCACTTGTGGGGATACCCATACGCGGGTGCGGCGCTTTCGGTCGTGACCGGGCTCGGGGCCGATGTGACGTTGTTGGCGGTGTGCTGGGTATCGGCGATCGTCGCGTTGCTGTTGACTCGCCGGCTCTGGGGCGGGTGGGTGGCGTGTTTCTTCGCGGTGACGAGCGTCGAGTGGATACAGCAGTCGACGATGGGCAGCGCGCAATCACTGGCGATCGCGTTGACGTTCGGCTCCTTCGTGGCCGCTCGTCGGGATCGGTGGCCGCTCGCGGCCCTGTTCGCGGCACTGGCCACCGTCGTCCGGCCAGAGGGTGCCCTCGCCCTCATCGCCCTCGGGATCGTGCTGGCGTGGCGGCGAGAGATCCGCACGCTCGCGGTGTGTGTCGCGATCGGTGTGCTCGTCGGGGCGGCCTACGCCGCGCCGATGTATGCCGCGTTCGGGGATCCGTTCGTCAACTACCACACCTACGAACGCCAGGACTTCGCCGGGTTCATCATCTCGTGGCCGTTCGCCGCTCTCGTGACCACCGCGGTGACCTCGGTGGCGCCGATCACGCACAAGGCGATGGTGGCGTTCTGGATCGCCGTGGTCTTTCTCGGCGCAATCGCGATGGTCGTGTCGCCCTATTTTCGCCAGCATGCGCGACGACACCCGTACGAGGTGGTCTACGTCGCGCTGGTCATCACGTTCTACGTGATGTACAACTCCGAGCATGCCTTCCATCAGTTCGCCCGCTTCACGCTGTCGGTGGTGCCCTTGTGCTACTTCGCCCTGTCTCCGTGGCTTCCGAAGGATCGGCGAATCGTATGGACCGCCGGGATCCTGACGTCCGTATTCGCCGGAGCCTCCGCGATGAACGTGCGCCGAAGTCTCGCGCTGCTCAGTCGGTTGCTCGGCCGATGAGATGCACACTCGGCACGGTCACGGGATGTTGACCATTCCCGACCCACGCGGTCCAGGGCCTCGCTGGGCGCACGTCGTCGCCTGGGTGACGCTCGGTGCGGCCGTCGTCGGGATGGTTGCCGCAGTCCTCACGTATCGAGGACCGGACGTGTGTCCCTGCGGCATGGCAGGATGCCCGCCGTGGCCGAACTGCGATCTCCTCGAGGGTGGCGACTCGACGCGGGTGCTCGACACCACAACCGTACCGCGCTAGCGTTAGACTAGCGGGCCCTTAGCTCAGCCGGTTAGAGCAGCGGACTCATAATCCGACGGTCGCAGGTTCGAGCCCTGCAGGGCCCATTCTTTGTGTGAGGTAGGTGGCGAGGCGCACTGAGTCTGCGCTCACTCGCG
>DATBIU010000034.1:0-3373 GCA_036556765.1 Gemmatimonadaceae bacterium
TACGAATCATCGCGGGTCTGGACGTTGCGCTGGCGCCGCGCGCGAATGCCGAACCCGTCGATGCTCGCGCCCTTCGCCGCCCACCCGAGGCGGGCAACGAGCGCCAGCTCGTCCCCTCCGCCCGACGGTACCCCACTCGTGCCGTACTGCTGGAATCCCGCCTGCACCGCTTCGCCATGCCCGAAGCGCCGCCCAAGAAAGCCCCGATAGAGATTCGTGTCCTCATCGCCGGTGAACACGTCCGTGCGCGACGACGTCGTCGTCCGGTCCACTCGCCACGACCGCACGTGAACCCGCAGCTCATCGGCGCCGCGCTCGACCAGCACCTCCTCGAGCGTCCACAGCTGAATCTCTCCCAGGTCGAGCAGCCCCCCCGTTCGATCGTCGAAGGGCACGATCTCGATGCCGTCGTAGAAGACGCGCACACGCCCGGCACCGCCCAACCAGGCGACGTGCGCCGGCGACGCGATCCACCCGGAGCGAAACCCGGTCGCGCCCGGGACGCGCTCCAGCAGCTCCAGCAGCGTCAGGCCCCCGCCGGAGAAGAGCTCATCGCGCGTCCAGTGGTATCGGCCCGCCGCATCGACGGTGAGCGGCAGCTCGGCACGCGCGAGCGCGGCCTTGACGGTATCCCGCCGGATGGCCGTGTCGGGCCGAGTGCGAATCGTGTCGACCGCCGGCGGCGCGGTATCCTTCGGCACGGCGAGGGTGTCGCGCACCGGCTCCTGGCTCAGGCCGCCGGAGGAAAAAACGGCCCCGGCCACGAGGCCGAGGCCGGCGCGACCAAACCAGCGGGCCGCGCTCAGCTCACCCGCCCGCGTACGAACTCGACAAACGTCCCCACCGGAACACCGGTAGGGCCCTTCGGCAACGCGACGAGATCGGTCTCCGAGTATGCCGTCCCGGCGATGTCGAGGTGCACCCAGGGGTAGCTCTCGGTGAACTCCTTCAGGAACATCGCCGCCGCAATCGCGCCCGCAGCGCGCCCGCCGGAGTTCTTGATGTCGGCGACGTCGGACTTGATGAGCTCCTTGAAATCCTCCCAGAGGGGGAACGGCCATCCCGGCTCGCTCGCCCGCTTGCCCGCGCCTAACACTTCCTGCACGAGAGCCTCGTCGTTGCCGAAGACCCCGGAGGCGGTGTGCCCGAGCGCGATGACGCATGCGCCGGTGAGGGTGGCCGCATCGAGCACGGCCGCGGGCTCGTACCGGCGCGCCCACGACAGCACATCGCACAACACGAGGCGACCCTCGGCGTCGGTGTTCACGATCTCGATGTACTTCCCGAGATGACTCTTGAGCACGTCGCCCGGCTTGAACGCCGTGCCGCTCGGCATGTTGGTGGTGCTGCCGATGAGCCCCACCACGTTGACCTTCAGCTCCATCCGGCCGATCGCCTCCATGGCGCCGAGCACGGCGGCCGCGCCGCACATGTCGAACTTCATCAGCTCCATGCTCTGGGCCGGCTTGATCGAGATGCCGCCCGAATCGAAGCACAGTCCCTTGCCGACGAGCACGATCGGCCGGCCTGAGCCGCGCCGATGCTCGAGGGCGATGAGCTTGGGGTCCTGGGGCGTGCCCTGCGCGACGCCGAGAAAGGAGCCCATTCCCTCCTCCTCCATTTCCTTGCGGCCGAGGACGGTGACCTTCATGCCGTGGCGTTTGGCGATCTCGCGGCCCGTGTCGGCGAGATAGTCGGGCGTGCAGATGTTTCCCGGCAGCATCGCCAGCCGGCGCGCCACCAGCATCCCTTCGGCGATCGCCACGCCCGTCTCGACCTGGCCTTTCGCCCGCTGCTCATCGCGTGCGATCACCACCGCCTCGTCAGGCGCCGGCCGGCGCTCGTCGTCAGGCGGCGGCGTGCGCGTCTCGCTGTACTCCCACGCGCCCATCGACAGACCGACGACAGCCTGCTCGATCGCGCCATCGGAGTCGGGATGGTACCAGGCCGTTTTGGGGGCGCCGGTGCGGCGAGCGAAACGCGCGGCGATCATCGCCGCGCGTCGAATGGCTCCGGGGAGCTCGGTCACGGTCCCCATGCCGACGAGGAGAATCCGCTGGGGACCCTTCGCCCCGCCCACCAGGTGCATCGTCTCGTCGCGCCCGAAGCGGAAGTCGCGCCGGTCGATCACCCGCGAGATCGCCCCGCCGAGCGCTTCGTCGAGCCCGGTGATGGCGTCGTCGAGCTTCGCGCCCTTCGCGAGCGCAAGCGCGAGCAGCGGTACGTCGAGCGAACGGAGTTGCGCGTCGCGAACGGTAAAGCGCATGTGACTCACTTCATCCCCGCGATGATACCATCCGCGAAGGCGGACGTGCTCACCTCGCTCGACCCGGGCATCTGTCGCGCCAGGTCGTAGGTGACGCGCCGCGATGCGATGGCCCGCTCGATTCCGCGCACGATGAGCTGCCCCACCTCCTCCCATTCCAGGTACTCGAACATCATCACGCCGGAGAGGATGACGCTGCACGGGTTCACCTTGTCCTGCCCCGCGTACTTCGGCGCCGTCCCGTGCGTGGCCTCGAAGCAGGCGAGCCCGTCACCGACGTTCCCCCCCGGTGCCATGCCCAGCCCCCCGACCTGCGCCGCCGCCGCATCGCTGAGATAGTCGCCGTTGAGGTTGGGGGTGGCGATCACCGAGTACTCCGCCGGACGAAGGAGCAACTGCTGGAACATCGCATCGGCGATGCGATCCTTGATCACCAGACAATCCACCTTCGCACCGGCGCCGATCTTGGCGAGATCGCCCTCGGTGATCACGTGCTCGCCGAAGCGCTCTTTCGCCACCTCGTATCCCCAGTCGCGAAACGCGCCCTCGGTGAACTTCATGATGTTGCCCTTGTGCACGAGCGTCACCGACTGGCGGCCGGTCCGCAACGCGTACCGGATCGCCATCTCCACGAGGCGCTTGGACCCGAACTCGGACATGGGCTTGATGCCGATCGCCGAGCCCTCGCGAATCTCCTTGCCCATCTCGTTGACGATGAAATCGCGAACGCGCCTGGCCTCGGCGGTGCCCGCTTTCCATTCAATGCCGGCGTACACGTCCTCGACGTTCTCTCGAAAAATGACGACGTCGACCTTCTCCGGCTCCTTCACCGGCGCGCCGACCCCCTCGAAGTACCGCACGGGGCGGATACACGCATAGAGGTCCAGGACCTGGCGAAGCGTGACGTTCAGCGATCGGATGCCGCCGCCCACCGGCGTCGTGAGCGGTCCCTTGATCGACACGCGAAACTCCTGCATCGCGTCGACGGTTTCCTGTGGAAGCCAGTCGTCGTGCGCCTTGAAGGCCTTCTCCCCGGCGAACACTTCCATCCACGCCACGCGTCGCCTGGCGCCGAAGACTCGCTCGACGGCCGCGTCGAACACGCGT
>DATBIU010000035.1:0-12730 GCA_036556765.1 Gemmatimonadaceae bacterium
GGCCCGTGCTCCGGGCCGCCCGTCGGTCAACCTCTCCGCCGTCGTCGCTGCACCTCGCCCGGCCGGCCGCGCAGCAGCGCGTCGTGAAGCACCGGTCCCGTCATCTCATCCAGGGACGCCGCGCGAACGGTCACGATCCGAGCACGATCCTGGCCCCCGTACAACGGCTCGGCGCGAACGATCAGCCGAGCGCCGCGCGTCTCGCCGACGGGATCGACGGACGCGAGGCGGGCGATCAGGACGACGAGCCACCGGTGCCCGCCCGGCGTTTCCAGCACGCGGGCTGGAACAGGCGTCTCCTGGATCCCCTCATCCGACAGACGCCGCAGGGTTCCTTCCGTCAGGGGCGAGCCGCCGCCTTGGCGAGCCGAGCTCCTCTGTTTGCGACGAACGACGCCCATCAGCTGGCCCTCGCGGGGAGCGACAGCTCCATCTGATCTCCCGCGGACGCTGGGTCTCGGGCGATGCCGAGCAGATGGGCCGTGCGGTGGTAATGACGAAGGGTCTCTATGGGCGCGCGGAGGGAGCCGGGTCCAACGCGACGAATCGCGAGGACTTCCTCACGTACCGTCCGCGGCAGGGCGCGTGCAAGTGGATGACGGCCAAGGCGATCGATCTCCTTGGTGTCACGCGCAAGCAAAGCGGCACACAGCGCGTCCAGGTAGGCGAGCAACCGGCTCCCTCCGTGTGTTTCGTAGTAATATACGTATTGGTACTAATAAGGTAACGCAAGGGGTGTACCCGGGGATTCGGGGTTGGTTCCGGTCACTAACCGGTAACGAGAGGGATCAGGAGTCAGGAGCCAGGGATCAGGGGTGGAAAGGCGCGTTCGCCGCTTCGCGGCAGACGCGATCATCAGATGCGCAAACGGCCGCGCAGTGCGCGGCCGTTGCCGTTCCAACCCTGATCCCTGGCCCCTGACTCCTGACCCCTATCCCAACAAATCGAACCTCACGCCGCGCCGGCCTGTCCGGCGCTTCTTCGGCGCATATCGGAACAGCTGAGCCGGACGTCCTCGACCCTCGCTCCTCCATTCATCTATAGGCTCCACGAGCCAGGCGGCGTGGAGCGCGCGACGGAAGCTCGCCTTGTGCAGCTTTCGCCCCAGAAGAACCTCGTACACCTCCTGCAGCTGACTCAGCGTGAAGGTTGGCGGGAGCAGGCGGAAGGCAACCGGGGATTGGTCGAGCTCCAGGCGCAACATGGCGAGCGCGGAGTCCACCATGGCGCGGTGGCGAGGCGCGAGCGGCGGAATCTCGTCAAGCGGGAACCAGCCAGCCTCGCCACCAACTGGGGGCGGAGTGCCGGCGGGCACCAGTCCGAGATAGGCGATCGAGAACTCGGTCTCTCCGGGATGGCGCTGCTCGCCACCGGAGGCCACGACCTGTCGCGTCCACGCCGGCCCGGCGCCTAACGCCGATCGCGCGATGCGTGACGCCGCCACATCGAGCGCTTCCTCGGCGCGCGCCGCGTCCCAGGGGAGCTCCCATCGCTCGCGCGCGCGCGGATCGGTCGCACGCACGAGCAACACCGTGAGCCGCCGCCCATGCGGTGTGAACAGAACGATGTCGACGGAGAGAAGCGCCCGGCGAATGACGGGACGGGCTGCAACGGCGGGGCGGCCGGCCGGGGCGGATGTTTGGGGACGCTCGCGCATCGGGCGCGAATTAGTCACACTCGGTCACTAATGTCAAGTCTCCCCGAAAATTGGTCGCGTTCCGCTCCTATCGAACCCACTCGTCACGAAGCGCGACTATATAGCGCGTACGTTCACACCCGTCAATCGGAACACTCGCCGGTTAGCGCCGCGCACCGGACGCGCGTGCACCCGCCGAATCCACAGCACGCATCAACCCCGCACCAATTGATGTACCTGGTGGAATGCGAATCGGCAACCGTCCCGTGATCGCGTTCGAGCCGAGCAGGGCGCGAGCCGCCGCTCGCTGCGAGACGCCGATCCCACTCCACCCGATCATGTACGCCGGCACGCCAGGAATCTGCTGCAAGAGATATGGGTTTCCGAACGAAACCACAATCGGCCGCCGGCGAGCCCGGATGAGCGCCTTCACGAAGTTCGCGAACTCCCTCGGCGCCTCGGCGCTGGTCGCGTTCCACGCGTGAGAGACGTACGAGCTCACGACGACGACATCCGCCGACCTGGCGCCGCGAAGCAGGCGCTCCCATTCCGCGTTGGCCGGCGCGTCGGCGTTGACGAACTCCGAGCGCACACTCGAGAAGTGGCGACGCAGTTCGGCGTCGAACGTCCCGCCGGCGGCAAGATCGGTTCGCCGCGCCAACGTGATCGACAGCACACGTCGCGACCGCGGAAGCCGGGATAGCGGCAGCTGTCTGAGCGAGTCGCGCACGAGTGTAATCGATCGCTCAGCCACCGTTCGAGCCACAGCGACGTGGTCGGAGTCGCCCACCACGAACCTCACGCTGTCGATCGGCACTGACCGGCGCCGATCGAGGCCAACTCGTCGCTTCGCCTCGAGCAGGCGGCGCACGGACGTGTCGATGCGACCCTCATCGTACCTCCCGGTCGAAACGCCCTGCACCACGGCATCGATGGCCTGCCGAACGTCAACGGGCTGGATCAGCACATCGGCGCCGGCTTCCACCGCGCGGATCGCCGCCTCGACGGCGCCGTACTTGTCCAGAACGCCGCGCATGTCCATCGCGTCTGAAATCACGACACCTTCGAAGTTGAGCTCGCCTCGAAGGAGGTCCCCCAGCACGCGTCGCGAGAGCGTGCCCGGAGCCCCGCTCGAGTCGAGCGCCGGCATCGCGCCGTGGAAGGTCATGATCGCTCCGACTCCCGCCGCCACGGACGCACGAAACGGCACCAACTCGACAGTGTCCAGTCTCGCTCGCGTCACGCCGACCACCGGCAGCGCGAGATGCGAGTTCACCTCGGTATCACCGTGTCCGGGGAAATGCTTCCCCGTCGCGATCATCCCGTGCTCCTGAAGCCCACGCACGAACGCCGCTCCCAGACGCGCGGCGAGCGCCGGATCCTCACCGTAGGAGCGCGTGTTGATGACGGGATTCGCCGGGTTGTTGTTCACGTCGAGGATGGGCGCATAGGCGACGTGAACGCCAAGCGCGCGCCCTTCGACCGCCGTCACGCGCCCCTGCTCATACGCGAGTGCCGTGTCGCCGGTGGCGCCGAGCGCCATCTGCGGGGGAAACACTACGGCGCCGCCGAGATCGATCCCGTTAGGGAGGAACCACCCACCGCGGGCTCGGTAGCCCGCGCCGAACTCGAAGTCGGCGCCAAAGAGGAGTGGCACTCGGCTGGCGCGCTGCATCGCGTCGAGCTTTACGGCGATTTCCACGGGCGATCCCACCGACACGGTGAAGCCGCCGACGCGCTCCTCCTCGATGAGGCGTCTGAGCTGCTCCCACTGAGGCGAATCGCCTGGCGAATAGTCGCCAAATACTGTCGGCCACACCATTTGCGCGGCCTTCTCTCGCAGCGACAGCGACGCGAGGACGGAGTCGACCCAGTCGGCCGGCATTCGTGGCGGAGCGATCGCGATCCTGCCGGAATCAATGGAGGGCGGAGGCGCGGCCGCCGGGGTCGGCGTCGGTCGCGCGCACCCGGTGACCACCGCGACCACGAGTGCGACCACTGATGAACGGATCGCGCAAGCCATGAGGCTATTCAGCACGTGCATCGGGTTGAGTGCGTCGCAATGTAAGACAGGGCCTCGCGGTGGACCATGACTACGGCAGCGCGCGTGCATCGACTGGCGCGGGCGGGAGCGCACCCAGGCGCTGCTGCATCTGAGCGAACTGTGGTAGGTCCGTCGCCGCACGCTCGATGACTTCGGGAGGGAGCTGCGCAATCATGGCGTCGGCGTCGGCGATGCGGTCTTCCGTGACCGGATGGGTCGAGAACCACGCCAGGAGCTCGCTCGGATTGCTGCGCTCCTCCTCGAGCAAACGCTGGAAGAACTGCGGCATCCCCCGCGGGTCCAGACCCGCTCGTGCGAGATAGGCGACCGCTACGCGGTCGGCTTCGCGCTCCGCTTCACGGCTGTGCTTGGCCATCCACGCACTGCCGGCGACTTGCAGGGCCACCTGCTCCGCCCCGCCCGGCCCGCGGCCGAGAAGTACGTACACGAGAGCGACGATTGTGTTCGTGTTCTGCGCTTTCGACATCTGCTCGAGCCCATGGCGTTCGACCACGTGCCCAATCTCGTGAGCCAGCACTCCGGCGAGCTCCGACGCGGTTCCCGCCCGCTCGAGGATCCCGCGGTTGATGAAGATGAATCCGCCGGGAATCGCGAACGCATTCGCCATGTCGGAGTCGACGACGCGGAACTCGTACGCGCGTCCGGTCGTGTCGGCCCGCTGCACGATGTGCGCGCCGAGCTCGCGCACGAAGCGAACGACGGGCTCGTCCTCGAGCAACGGCATCTCGCGGGCAGCCTGTTCCGCGACCGCGAGCCCCAGCTCCCGTTCCTCCTCGATGCCGATCGAAGACGCGTCCGTGCAGCCGACTACTGCACCCGCGGCGGCAAGGAACGAGAGGTGCGCGCGACGCACGAGACGCCCGCGGCCGCTCACCAGTTGATCGTTCCCTGCTTGCTGGTGTCGACTTGCTCGCCCGGCCCGGCTCCAAAGAGGAACGCGTCCATGTTCTTCGTGAGGAACTGGCGCGCCTGCGGATCCATGAGATTCAACCCGTAGTGGTTGATGAGCATCATTTGCTGCCGATTCCACTCTGCCCAGCAGACAGTGCAGATCTCACGTTGCACACGTTCGCCGATGGCGCCGGGGAAGGGAGCCCGCTCGAATCCCGCGCGCGTGTTTCCGCAGCGAGAGCAGGTTAGGTCGCTCATAGTTCCTCTCGTGATCGAGCGGGCCTCGGGCCGAGGGCCGAGGGCCCAAGCAAAAGGGTCAAGGGTTCGTATATACGATACACCCTTGACCCACGCTTGGCCCCTGGCCCCTGGCCCTCGGCCCTTTTATCGAGCGTATTTGACTTTCGCTAAGCCGAAGACCTGAAGGAGCCGGATGTAAACCCAGCCGATGTCCAGCTCGTACCACTTCGCTCCGAACTTCGCGGAGTGCGGATCGGCGTGGTGGTTGTTGTGCAGCTCCTCGCCGCCCAGCCAGATCGCGATCGGGGAAATGTTACGGCTCTCGTCCTTCACGTCGAAGTTGCGATAGCCCAGCGCATGCCCGATGCCGTTGACGATGCCGGCGGCCCAGAACGGGATCCAGAGCATTTGAACGCCCCACACGAGCCCGCCCACGAAGAAGCCGAAGAGATAGATGTCGACCGTGAGCATGACGACGATGCCGAGCCAGTTCAGGGGCGTCAGCAGCCGGCGCTCGAGCCAGTCGTTCGGCGTGCCCTTGCCATATTTGTCGACCATGCCCGGCTGACGAATCGCCTGTCGATAGTAGAGCGCGCCCTTGAGGATGATATTGCGCAGCCCTTCGAGGAGCGGCGAGTGGGGATCGCCCTCGCGGTCGGCGAATGCGTGATGCTTGCGGTGGCAGGCCACCCACTCCTTCGTCACGATGCCCGTGGACATCCACAGCCAGAGGCGCATCGGCACCGCGACCAGCGCGTGGAACTGCACGCCCCGATGCGTCTGCATACGATGCAGGAACAACGTCACGCACACGTTCGTGAGATGTCCCGCGATGATGATGAACAGCACTGGCATCCACCAGTGCGACGCCCAGCTGGCAAAGTCCAACATTCGTGCTCCTCCGTGTAGCGACTGCCGCGATGGTGACGGAACGGCCCGGTCTCGATAGGCGAGGCCCGGGCCGGCTGGTCGTAACTTAAGCAGGCATCGTGCCCGAAGCTACCTCTGGAGGAAATGACGACCATTTGCCCCGTTCGTGACATCTCGTTGGCTGGTACACCCTTGCGCACGTTGCCCCGTCGCGTACCGTCAGCGGGGTGAAGACACGCACGCCGGCAGCAGCGACCATTCCGCTCCTCGTGGGGCGGGCCACCGCGAAGGGAACCATGCGCCACGCCGAGCGATACGAGAAACGGCGCGGAGAGCAGTTCCACCGCCCGCTCGACCGCATGCTTCGCGTCTCGGCCGTCGGACTCGGGACGTACCTCGGTGAGTGCGACGACGCCGACGACGCCCGCTACGACGCCGTGGCGAGGGCGGGGCTGGAGCGAGGCATCAACATCATCGACAGCGCCGTCAACTACCGATGCCAGCGGTCGGAGCGCGCTGTCGGCCGTGCCGTGCGGGCGGCGATCGCCGCCGGCCTGGTCGCGCGCGACGAGGTCGTGATCTGCACCAAGGGCGGCTACATACCGCTCGATACCAATGCTCCCGAGTCGCGCGAGGAGTATCACGCGTTGCTGCAACGCGAGTACTTCGCGAGCGGAATCGTGTCGCCGGATCACGTCATCGCCGATGCCCACAGCATTGCCCCCGGGTTTCTGGCCGATCAGCTCCGACGCAGTCGAGACAACCTGGGCGTCGAGACGATCGACGTGTACTACGTGCACAATCCAGAGCAGCAGCTCGACGCGATCAAGCCGTCGCAGCTACTCGACCGCCTGCGCGAGGCCTTCGCGATGCTCGAATCCCGGTGCGACGCGGGCGACATCGCCCGGTACGGGTGCGCGACGTGGAACGGCTTCCGCGCGGCGCGTGGGTCGCGCGGCCATCTGGAGCTGGCGGAGGTCATCTCCGCGGCTCATGACGTCGGAGGCCCGGATCATCGGTGTCGCGTGATGCAGCTTCCGGTCAGCCTCGCCATGCCGGAGGCGGTTCGCCTGTCCACGCAGCGCGTGCGCGGACGGGAGATGCCATTCCTCCACGCCGCGGCCGAGCTCGGGGTTTCGGTCGTCGCCAGTGCCCCGCTGTTGCAGGCGCGTCTCACGAGCGGGCTCCCGCCGCAGGTTCGCGAAGCCTTGCCCGGATTCTCCACGGATGCACAGCGAGCACTCTCGTTCGTGACGAGCCTTCCGGTGTCCACCGCGCTCGTGGGGATGAGGACCATCGCGCACCTGGACGAAAATCTCGCCGTCTTCGGCGAGTGAGCGGCTACCGCCACCCTGAGCGTTCTCCGGGTGCGGCCGCGCCACATCAGCTTCCGAACGGGACGTTCCGCAATCCGTGGGCGCTCGACGAGGCCCGGTTCGCCGGGTTGCTGAAGTGGCGCTGGAATCGGCTTCGGCATCCCCTTCCTCGTGACGTGGGCGCACCCGCACTCCGAGCCGTCGCGTCCGCAATGCGATTACCGCGCGCGCCGGCGAACGAGATCGCGGTGACCTGGATCGGTCATTCCACGCTCCTGGTTCAGCTCGGGTCCCTCAACGTTCTCACCGACCCCATTTGGAGCGAGCGCGCATCGCCATGGCGCGCCATCGGTCCCCGGCGACTCGTGCCACCTGGCGCTCCGCTCGAGGCACTCCCCCCCATCGATCTCGTTCTCCTTTCGCACAACCACTACGACCATCTCGATGCGCGGACGGTGCGCGCGCTCGCCGCGTCGCAGCCGGACGCGCGCTGGGTGGTTCCGCTGCGGCTCTCTCGCCTCGTGAAGTCCCTCGGTGTGCGAGACGTGGTTGAGCTCGACTGGTGGGATGAGCATCGCCTGGGAGACGTCACCGTCGCCTGTACGCCGGCGCGACACTTTAGCGCCCGCACGCCGCTGGATCGCAACCGGACGCTGTGGTGCGGATTCGTGGTCACGACGACAGCCGGTCGCTTGTATTATGCGGGCGACACCGGGTTTCACCCTGAATTCGAGCGCATCGGTGAGCGATTCGGCCCCTTCGCGATCACCGCTATTCCCATTGGTGCCTACGAGCCGCGCTGGTTCATGCATCCGGTGCACGTAAACCCGGATGAAGCCGTGAGGGCCTTTCAGTCACTACACGCCGGCCGTGGCGTCGCGGCGGGATGCGTGATGGTGGGTATCCACTGGGGCACGTTTCGCCTGACTGATGAGCCGGTGCTCGAGCCGCCACGGCGAACGCGCGAAGCGTGGCAGCGCGCGGGGTTGGACGCCGACGACCTTTGGATCCTCGCGCATGGAGAGACCCGTGCGATGCGACGGTGATTGCGGAGTGCGGAATCGCGAACCGAGCCGTTCATCCGCGCGGTTGGCCATCCGCACTCGCAATCGGGTTCCCTTCCGTGATCGGTGCCCTGGGCGCATGTTCATCGCCATGGAGCCCGGCCTCACGGTGTACCGGCACGACTCGCCTGGTGGTCGCATCGTGATCATCACGGTCGATGAGCGTACCCCGGGTGACGTGGTGGCACGATTGCAGGTCGAGCGGCGCGCCGATCCAGGTCGGCAGGGCGGCGGCGAGCCGCCATTGATCGCTGAAGCACGTGGCGCGTCGCGCGACGAGGTGTTGACGGAGCTGCAAACACTCGCCGCGGATGATGCCGAGCTCGCGCGCCGACTCGCGCGGTGGACCGCCATGCAGCGTCGGCCGCGCTCCGATACTCCATGATGCGCCGCGTAAGGGTGCCGCGCGCGCGCGATTCTTGCCACGACGAGCGTGCACCCAACTCTCAACTTGGAGAGCAATGCCATGGCGACGAAGAAGCGGTCGTCTCGCAGTAAGGCGCGGTCAGGCGGGCGGCGGCGCCGTTCATCGGGCGGCCGGAAATCCTCAGGCCGGAAGTCCGCAAGCAGAAAGAGCGCGCGGAGGAAATCCGGTGGACGGAAATCGGCCGCGCGGAAATCTTCCCGTCGTAAATCATCCGCACGGGGATCCGCAGCCCGGAAGTCCTCGGGACGCAAGCGCTCCGGTGGCCGCAAGCGCGCGCGGCGGAAGCAGTCGCCCGTCGCCCGCGCCAAGCGGGTCGCGACCACGGTGGCGAAGCAGGCGGGCGATGCCGTACAGCGCGTGCCGGAAATGATCAGCAACGTCATCGATCGGGTGACTTGATCGAGCGGCGACCATGATGCACGATGACGGGGCGGCAGAAGCCGCCCCGTTTTGCATCCGTCCGCTTTCGCCGAGGATTGCATGCCCACTCGCCGTGATTTCGCGCTCACCATCGGGGCGGCCACGCTCGGTGCGTGTGTGCGCACGCCGTCCGTGCCCCCCGCCCCGGTCATTCCCGCGCCCACCACCTCGCCCACCGCTCCCGACGCGGACGCGAATGCCGCGCTCAGCGACGCCATGATGCAGGTCGTCACGCAGCGCTACGGGGCGCACCTCACGGAGGATCAGCTGCGGAGCGTGCGGGACGATGTCCGCGGTGGTCTCCGCGCCTCGGACCGGCTCCGCGCGATCCTGCTGCCGAACTCCACAGAGCCCGACATCGTGTTCGCAGTTCATCGTGGAGGCGACCGATGACCGTCCCTGACGACGTCCTCTACGGCAGCATCCGGACGCTGAGCGAAGGGCTTCGCGCCCGTGAGATCTCACCCGTCGAGCTCACCGAGGCGTACCTCCAGCGGCTCGAGCAGTACGGGCCGCGTCTGGGCGCCGTGGTCACCATCACGCGCGAGCGCGCGCTGCGCGAGGCCCGGGCCGCCGAACGGGAGATCGCGGCGGGGCAGTGGCGTGGACCGTTGCACGGCGTCCCGTATGGAGTGAAGGACCTGCTCGCCACCGCCGGCGATCCCACGACGTGGGGCGCCGCGCCGTATCGCGAGCAGCGCTTCGACTTCGACGCCACTGTCGTGCAGCGCCTCACGAGTGCCGGGGCGGTGCTCGTCGCGAAGCTGGCGATGATCGAGCTCGCTGGCGGGTTCGGTTACCGCCAGGCCGATGCGTCGTTCACCGGGCCGGCGCGCACGCCGTGGAACCTCGCCTATTGGGCAGGCGGCTCCTCGTCCGGACCTGGAGCGGCCGTCAGCGCCGCGCTCGTGCCGTTCGCGATCGGCAGTGAAACATGGGGGTCGATCATCACGCCGGCGGCCTTCAGCGGAATCACCGGCCTGCGCCCCACGTACGGCCGCGTGAGCCGACATGGAGCGATGGCGTTGTCATGGTCGATGGACAAGCTCGGCCCGATGTGCCGAACGGCCGACGACTGCGGACTCGTGCTCCGCGCTATCGCGGGTGCAGACCCACGCGATCCGTCCGCGAGCACGCGAGAGTTTGCGTACGCACCCGAGGCGGCACGACGGAGGCGCATGCGCATCGGGGTACTGAAGCACGCCACCGCCGGCGTGCAGAAGGAGGTGGCGGACAACTTCGAGGCATCGCTCCGCGTCGTCGCCGAGTTCGCCGAGCTGCTGCCTGACATCGAGCTCCCCGACCACCCATATGGAACCGCCGCCTCGCTCATCATCGATGCGGAGGGCGCCAGCGCATTCGAGGATCTTCTCGAGACGGGGCGCGCCAAGCTGCTCAGCGCACCTGAAGATCGGCACGGCGGCTACTCGGGCACCGCGGTGTTCGCGAAGGACTACCTCAAGGCGCTCCGCCTTCGCGGCACGATGGGCCGCGCGCTCGACGACGTGTTCGCCCGCTACGATGCCGTGGTCTCACCGACGCGCGGGACGGTCGCGTTCCCCATTGGCAAGCCGTTCAACGAGGCGTGGCCGAACGTCCCCATACCGCCGGGGATCCGCACTCAGCCACTCGGCGCGGCCGCGAACATCGCTGGCCTTCCCGGCATCGCCGTCCCCAACGGATTCGGCCTCGAGCGGTTGCCGACGTCGCTCACCTTCACCGGTCGGGTGTTCGAGGAAAACGTGCTCATTGCGGCGGCGTCGGAATATCAGGCTCGTACGGACTGGCACCGCCGGCGTCCGCCCATCGCCTGAGCCATGTCGCGACGGCGTCGAGGAGTTGCTCGCGACCGTAGTCGACCGTGATCACGTGGCCCGCGCCTTCCAGCCACATGAGCTCCTTGTCCCTCGCGCCGAGAGCGGCGAAGGCGCGGTCGGCGACGGCGGTCGCGAGGCGATTGTCCTGACGCGACTGGGCCAGCAGCGTTGGCACACGGATGCGAGGAAGAGCCATCCGCGCCCGTTCGGCGACGATCGCCAGCTCACGCGCCAGCGTCGGCGTCATGGCGCGATAGCCGAGGCTGCGCGCACGCTCGGCGGGATCGAGGATGGACCGCTCGGTGTTCCCACGTAAGACCGGCGTGAGCACGTGAATGAGCTGGTGATGCCTCACGAGCCTTCGCAGCCGCGGGGGAAGCTCGACGTACGGCGCCAACAGGGCCAACGCCACGACGCGGTCTCGCTCGGCGGCGAGAATGGCCGCGAGCGCGCCCCCCATCGACAGCCCGACGATCGCGACGCGCTGGTAGCGAGCGAGCAGGTAGTCCAGCGCCTCCCGTGCCGCTCCGACCCACTGCTGCGAGCGGGATGAGGCGAACGAGCGAAGGGTGCGGCCGTGACCGGGCAGGAGCGGCGCGTGCACATCCCAGCCGCGGGCGTGAAGCTCATCCGCCAGATAGACCAGGGTCTGCGGGGTATCGCCGAATCCGTGCAGGAGGAGCACCGCCTCGCGTGCGCCCGATCGCTCGCGCACGATGGGCTCGGCACCTTCGATGATCCCATTCACTCCGACGGGAAGCCGGAGCGCGACGCCACGAGCCACCCACCAGGCACGTACGCCGCGCGCCACCGCGAACGCGGCGGCGAGGAGTACGAGCGCGATGAGCGTGACCGTCACGCCGCGATGAGATGGGCCGCAGGTATCATCGCGGGAATAGTAACGCGCCGCTGTGGATCACCACAGCGGCGCGCTCGACGACGGACTCGCTCAGGCGTTATCCGACCGAGGTGCGCAGGGACCCGCGCTCGTCGTGAACTTCCATCGTCCCCAACCCTCCTCGCCCGGACTGCTCGAACCGACGCGCGAGCCCCTCGAGGTCCGTGATGATCAGCCCATTGCCGTCGCGCTGAACGAGCCCGTCGGCGGTGAGGCGGCCCAGCACGAGAGAGATGGATTCGCGTGTCGCGCCCACCAGCTCGCCCAGCAATCGGCGTGGCAGGACGGCCGCCGATGCGGCCGCTCCATCGCCCTGCGACCGACTCTGCGCGAGGCGCAGGAGCGCGGCGATGAGGCGCTGCTCGACCGTCAGCGTCGCGTGCTCCCCAAATCGCTCCAGCAGCTCGGACCGCTCCGCCATGATCTGACGCGTGAGCGCGAGGGCCGCCGTGGGATGCTCGCGCATGAGCGCGCTCACGCGAGGCGTAGTGAGGTGCAACGTCTCGCTTTCCTCCTCCGCGCGCCCGTCGCTGACGTATCGGCCGTTCTGGACCAGCCCCTCGCCCCCGAACGTCTCCCCCACGGTGGCGATCCACGGCACGAAGCTGCGACCAGCGCCGAGGCGGTTCCGCAAAACGATCTGTCCGCGGAGGACGATGAATATTCCGTCGGCCGGGGTTCCACGCTCGTACACCGCGAATCCGCTCGGCCACGTTGCTCGCGCCCCAAAGGCGGCGAGTGCATCTCGGTCGTCGCGCGAGAGTCGCGCGATCCTCGTTACGGCTACTACGGTCACGTCACGACCTGCAGACGACTGCGCTTGAGGTGAATCGTGTTAGCGGGCAGAGCACCGCGCACCCACGTGTTGCGCTTCCGCAATGAATGGGCCGCGCTGGACAGGAGCCCGATATTCGCTTCTATTGGGGTGTCTCCCCCCGGGACACAAAACCCACGATGTCGCCCGCTTCGAATACGTCGGGCGCGCCACTGCCATCGGTCGCCATCCTCGGCGTCGATGCGTTGCTCGCGGCGCGTCCGGCTACGCCTGTGCAACTCGCCCACGCGTGCCAGGCCGCCGGCTACGCG
>DATBIU010000036.1:0-4781 GCA_036556765.1 Gemmatimonadaceae bacterium
GGCGTACGACCCGTTGGAGGATTCCAAAACGGGGTGGCGCCAGGTGCTCGATCGCCTGACGCTGCACCTCTCCATCGGCCAGGCATTCTGACGTGAAGCGCGCGCTCGTTGGACTCGGCGTCGTCATCGGCGCGATCGCGGTGCTCACCGTCGCCGTCGTCCTGGTGTTGACGATGACCGACTTCGGGCGGGAGCGCGTGCGCCGCTTCACGCTCGACACGCTCACCGAGATGGTGCACGGGCAGGTGCGGATCGGCGGGATCGGGGGCAACCTGCTCGACGGCGTCGTGATGACGGACTTCTCGATCGCCGACACCGCCGGCCGGCCCTTCGTGAGCGCCGACACCGTCGTCGCCGATTACCATCTCATCGCGTTCGCCAGGAAACGCATCGAGCTGCATAGCCTGCGGCTGGTGCGACCGCTCGTGATCTTCGACAAGCTCGAGGATGAGGACTGGAACTTCGAGTCGATCTTCCCCGAGGACACGACACCGGACGCGCCAAGCGAAGGCCCCGGGTTCGGGGACTGGGTCGCGTTCAACGACGTCGAGGTGGTCGGAGGGCGTTTCATCGTGCGCACGCCCTGGAAGCCTGACAGCGATTCGACGGGCGCCGCTCGCGCGCGAGTGATCGCGAATGCGCTGGAGGGAGGCACGCGACAGCAGGTCGTCCGGGCACGGAAGGGCTATCAGCAGGTCATGGACTTCCGACAGATCAACACCACGCTTCCGCGGCTCCGGCTCGAAGATCCGGACTCGAGCGGAATCGCGATCCAGGTGACCGCGCTCAGCGGCATCGCCGCGCCCTTCCGCCCGCCAGTGGCCGAGATTCGCGACGTCGAGGGAACGTTCTACATCGTGCGCGATACCCTGCGCTTCGACGACGTGCGCATCGTGATGCCGGGATCGCAGATCACCGGCGACGGTCGCTATGGCATTGATTCGCAGGAGCTGCGTCTGGCGCTCCAGGGCGCACCGGTGGGGCTGGCCGACCTTCGCTGGCTCTATCCGCGGCTGCCCTCGCAGGGGAGCGGCACGCTCGACTTCACGATGGTCATGCGGGATGAAGGGCCGAGCGATTACGTCGCGCGCAATGCCCGGATCGAATCCGGCGCGTCGAGGGTGGGCGGTGATTTCGGCCTCACGCTCACCGAGAGCGCGGCCCGATTCCACGACACGCATCTGACGTTCGCGAGCTTCGATACACGCCTCATCGAGCAGCTCGTGCCCGGACTGGACGTGCCGCGTCGCGGCGCCGTGAGTGGCCGCGCTTCGCTCGAGGGCACGACGAGCGAGCTGACGGTCGACGGCGACGTCGCGTTCGACGACGCGAGCAACGGACGAAGTCGCGTCGTCGCGCGGGGGCTGGTTGGCTTCGGCAACGGTGAGGTTCGCGCGCGCGGCCTGCGCATGCGCTTCGCGCCATTGCAGGTGGACCTCGCGCGCATCGCGATTCCCGACCTGCCGATCGGCGGCGTGGTGACCGGCACGGCGATGCTCGACGGGTCGACGACGACGCGTCTGACGGCGAACGTCGACGTCGAGCACGTGGACCGCGGCGCCCGGTCGCACCTGGCCGGCCGCGGCGTCGTGGCGATGCGCGGCGGGACGTGGATGGACTTCGACCTCCGCGCGCGCCCGCTGTCGCTGGTGACGGTCGGCCGATTCGTGCCGGCGTTAGGCTTGCGGGGTAGCGCGGTGGGGCCGATTCGCGTGCGCGGATCGTTGAACGACCTGGCGGTTCGCGCTGATCTGCGCCTGCCCGACGGCGGAGAGCTGCTGACCGTCGCGCGCGTGGATGTGCAGGGGACGCCGAGCTACGACGCCCAGGCGACGCTCACCGTCTTCAACCTTCAGACGGTGGCCGCGGCGCTGCCCGCCACGTCGCTCAGCGGCATGGCGCGGATTCGCGGCGCGGGCAGCGATCTCCGAACGATGCGCGCCACGATCACGGCCGACTTGCGCGGGTCGGCGATCGACAGCGTCTCGTTCGACTCCGCTCGCGTTCGCGTGGCGATCGCGGATGGGCTCGCCACCGTGGAACCGGTGGCGGTGCACACGTCGTTCGCACGGGCGGACATCCGGGGGACGTTCGGCCTGGTGGCGGGGCGCGCCGGCGAGCTGTCATATCGCGTGAACGTCGACTCGCTGTCGGGGCTGGCGCGCTGGCTGCCGGGGCAGGACACGACGGTGGTGACGCCACGTCGGGGGCGTATGCGGAAGGCGATCAAGCAAGCGCGGGAGGACTCCGCGACCGTCGCGCGAGCGACCGAGGTGGAGCGCGCCGTCACGGGTGGTCCGGGACCGGTGCTCAAGGTCGACTCGATCCCATCCGTGCGACGCGACTCCCTCGGCGGCAGCGTGGCGGCGGCGGGTACGATTCGCGGCAATCTCGAGCGATTCGACCTGCGCGGGCGGGCGGCGGTGGAGAACCTCGCGATCAGTGGCACGACCGTGAGACGTGGACGCGTGGAGTACGGGTGGCTCGCCGCCCGAACGCCGGCGGCGACGATCGCGGCCGCGCTCTCGCTCGACACGGTGCAGGCAGCCGGCTTCGCGCTCGACAGCGTGGAGGCCCGGGTCACGTCGCACGGCAACGCCGGGAAGGTCGACGTCGCCATTCATCAGCACGAGTCGTACGACTACCGGCTCAGCGGCAACTTCGCGCTGCACACGGATCACCGGGAGGTGCATCTCGACCGGCTCAACCTCCGGTTCGACACCACGACCTGGGTCTCGGCGCGGCCGAGCACGATCCGGTGGGGTGGCCGGGGCATCGAGATCGTCGCGCTGGATCTGCGGCAGGGAACGCGCGGACGTCTCTACGTGAACGGTCTTGTCCCGTCCGAGGGATCGGCCCGGCTCGACATCGAGGTCTCCGGACTCGAGGTCGCCCATGTCGTCGAGCTGTTGCAGGCGGACCTCGAGGCCACGGGGGTGGTGCAGGTCGTGGCGCGGGTGGAAGGGACCACGCGCGATCCCCGCGTGCGCGCGGCGTTAGGCGTCACGGGCGCATCGTATCGCGGGACGGTCGTGCCCGATCTCCGCGCCCGATTCACCTATGCCGACGAGGTGCTGGACGCGCAGGCGGAGGCGCTGCGCGGGACGGGGACGCCGGTCGCGGTCGCCGAAGGGGTGATTCCGGTGAATCTGGCGCTGGCCGGAGTGACGGGGCCGCGGCTGCTCGACCGTCCCCTGGAGTTCGAGCTTCGCGCGGACTCGCTGCCGCTCGACGTGCTGCCGAAGTTTACCGACGCGGTGAGCGAGGTGCGGGGCAAGCTCGTGGGCGTGCTCACGGCGCGAGGCACGCCACGCTCGCCTGACCTCACCGGCCTCGTGGCACTCGACTTCGCGTCGTTCCGGATCGTGCCCCTGGGCGTGACGATGCGGGACATCAACGGACTCGTGAGGCTCCGCGGCGACACGATCGTGATCGATTCGCTGGTGGGGAACGCGAACGGGCCAATCCGTGTGCGAGGCGGGCTCGGGGTCGCCGAGCTCACGCGGCCCGCGTTCGACCTACGCATCGTCGCCACCAACGCGCGCGTGCTCGACAACGAGCAGGGACGCATCAATGCCGATGCGAACATCGGGATCGAAGGTCCGTTCGACGCCGTCTACGTCACCGGGACGGCGAACATCCGCAATGGCGTGATCTACATCCCGAAGTCGGACGGGAAGGATGTGATCAACGCCGATGACCCGGCGATCTTCGCCGTCGTGGATACGTCGGTCATCAGCGATCGCGAAGTGCTCCCCGGGCAGTCGCCCCTGTTCGCGAATCTGCGGGTGGATGTCACGCTCAACGTGTCGCGCGACACCTGGGTGCGGTCGCCGGAGGCGAACGTCGAGGTGTACACGCCCGAGCGGTACGGCGCGCTCACCATTCATGTCGATCGCCGGCGACAGGCGCTCGCGCTCGAGGGCGTGGTGAACGCCGATCAGGGCACGTACGAGTTCATGGGGCGGCGCTTCGTGATCAATCGCGGGTCGGCGACGTTCATCGGCGACCCGGAGATCAACCCGATGCTCCAGATCACCGCCGTCCACGAGGTGACGCTGGTGGGCTCGGGGGCCCTCGACATCCAGGTCATCATCGGGGGATCGCTTCGGAACCCCAAGCTCACGATCGAGAGCACGTCGCAGCCGCCGATCCCGCAGTCGGACCTGCTCAGCTATCTGGCGTTCGGGCGCTCCTCGTCGTCGCTGCTCAACGTGCAGGGCTCGGCGTTGTCGGGGCAGTCCTCGGGCAGTGGCGAGCTGGTGGGGAACGTGGCCGGCATCGCGACCCGGCAGCTCGCGGGGACGGCGTTGGACGTGTTGACGAACGAGCTCGAGCAGGACGCCGCCCGCTCGTTAGGGACCGACGAGTTCAACCTGACCCCGGCCGACGTGCCGGCCGAGCTGTCGTCGAACAGCGTGATCAGCTCGCTCAGCCTCACCGAGATCGAGGCCGGCAAGTACGTGAACCGCAGCCGGACCTTCGTCGCGGTGCAGGCACAACCGGCGAACAAGAACCCATTCGGCGTTCGCCTGGTGCACCGGATGCCCAAGGGGCTTCGTCTCGAGCTGAGCTACATCCCGCGCTATCTGGTCCGCGAGCCGACGCTGGCGGCCCAGACGGATCCCCCGCGAAAGAACATTCTCGGCGCGTTCGTGATTCGGGAGTGGCGGTTCTAGGTACGTCAGGAGGAACCGCAGATGGCCGCAGACGGCCGCAGGAACCGCAACGTCAAAAAGCTCTGACACGGATTGCACGGATTCTCAACGGCGAAACGGCAC
>DATBIU010000037.1:0-8680 GCA_036556765.1 Gemmatimonadaceae bacterium
AACGGCGTCGTGTGGGCGGCGCTCGCCAGCGGACAGCTCGCCAGCTTCGACCGGAGGAAGTGCACGGGGCCGCTCAACGGCCCAACCGCTACGGGACAGCACTGCCCCGAGGGATGGACGTTCTTTACGGAGCCGCTGCCTCAGATGCAGGGCGTAAGGGAACCTGGGAGTGCAGAAGCCAGCTATTACACCTGGGTCGATCAGTTCAACACGTTCGGATTGGGGGCGAACCTTCCGATCAACACCGGGAACCTGTCGGAAGGGCTGCTGATCCTGAAGGACGGGCAGTGGGTGATTCTGCGCGTGCCCTACCCGCTCGGGTTCTTCACGAAGTGGCTGGACGGCCGAATCGATGACCCGACGACCGGATGGAAGGGAAGGGGACTCTGGGCGACGGTGAGCACGCGCGCGCCGTTCCACATGGAGGGTGGGAAGGGGACAACCAGCAAAGTGTTGAAGTTCCAACTGCGACCGGACCCGCTCGCGAGGTAGGCGCGCGACTCGCGTCGTGCTGCTGATCTACGGCTCGACCGGCTACACCGGACGCCTGATCGTCGCGGAGGCCCTCGCGCGTGGTCTCCGTCCGGTGCTCGCCGCCCGGAACGCCCCAGCCGTGAAGATGCAGGCGCAATCGCTAGGACTGGAATGGCGCGTGGCGCGAATCGATGACGCTGCCGCGCTCGATGCGGCGCTTGCGGGCGCGAGCGTCGTCCTGCATTGCGCCGGACCGTTCACGCACACGTGGCGCGAGATGTCAGACGCCTGCATGCGGCAACGGTCGCATTATCTCGACATCACCGGGGAGATCGCGGTGTTCGAGGGACTCGCCGCCCGGGACGCCGAGGCCCGGACCGCGGGGATCATGCTCCTCCCCGGCGCTGGCTTCGACGTCGTTCCATCGGATTGCCTCGCGGCGCATCTCGCGCGCCGTATGCCTAACGCCGAGCGTCTCGCGCTCGCTTTCCGCGCGCTCGGTGGCGTATCGCGCGGCACCCTGATGACCATGGTCGAGAACCTGGGCGCGCCCGGCGCGGTGCGCCGTGCTGGCAGGATCGTGGCCGTTCCCCAGGCGTGGCGCACGCGTCGAATCGACTTTGGCGACGGGAAGCTGCGCGACGCGACGACCATTCCATGGGGCGACGTGTCCACGGCGTTTCACACGACAGGCATCCCCAACATCGAAGTGTACGTGAGCATGCGACCGGTCGTGCGTCGAGCGGCGATCGCGTCACGCTGGCTTGGTCCCGTGCTGCGGAGTGGGATCGTCCACCGTCTGCTCGCGACGTGGGTGCGAAACCGATCCACCGGACCCAGCGCAACCGCGCGCGAGCGCGCTGCGAGTGTGCTGTGGGGAGAAGCGGTTGCCGCCAACGGCGAGCGCGCAGCAGCGAGACTGCGTGGCCCGAGCGGCTATACCTTGACCGCGCGAACCGCCGTGCATCTCGCCGCGAGGGCCCTCGAGGGCGATGCTCCTCCCGGATTCCAGACACCGGGCCGCGCCTATGGCCCCGATGTGATTCTGGAAATACCGGGCGTCACGAGGACCGACGTGGCGTCCGCCTGACCTGGGCCTGGCAGCGGCCGCGAACCGCGTGAACCGCCGAACACACGAATAACTACGAATCACCCGAAGTACTCCCGGCGCGATCAAATCTCCTCGCGCAGCACAAGGACACACTCCGTCGAAACTTCTGGCGCCAGCCTGCCGTAACGCCCTGGACAGCAACTGCTCCGGATCGCCCTCCCCTCGAACGTGGTTCACCGCCACCCGAATCCCTCCGGACGTGCATCCACGCCCGTACGCTCTCCTCATCCTCCTGTCGGTCACCGGCATCGCGTTCTCCGGATGCCACCCGGGCAACGCGGAGGCGAAGCAGCTTCGCGGCGCTTGCGACGGGGGAGACGTCGCCGCCTGCAACCAGTTCGCGGTCAAGCTCCAGAAGGGCGAGTACGTCCTCCGTGACGACGCGCGCGCCGCTGAGCTGTTCGAGAAAGCATGCACGGGTGGCGTTGGCGAAGCATGCGCCAGCCTTGGCGTCGTGTATCAGCGTGGTCGAGGAGTGAAGGCCGATTCGGCGCGGGCACTCACGCTCTTCGAGCAGGGCTGTGAGCGCGGCGCGATGGATGGATGCACTCGGCTCGGTCTTCAATATCAGCGCGGCGCGGGCGTCACGAAGGACTTCACGCGCGCCGCCACGCTCTTTCATCGCGCATGCGAGGGCGGCGACGTCTCCGGATGCGCCTCGCTCGGGACGCTCTACGCTGCCGGCGACGGAGTGACGCAGGACTTTGCGCGCGCGGCCGACCTCTTCACGCGATCGTGCAAAGCGGACGTCGCGCTTGGGTGTTTGGGTCTCGGGCGACTGCACGCGGCCGGCGCTGGTGTCGCGCGCAACGATTCGGCGGCGGCGGCGCTGTTCGATGAGGCCTGCAAGGGGAGTGAGGTGGAGGGGTGTGTCGCGCGCGCGGCGGCGTACCAGGCGGGCGTGGGCGTGAAGCAGAACCTCGAGGAGGCCGCCGACCTCTATCGTGAGGCGTGCGATGATCGACACGGCGAGGCGTGCTTTCGTCTGGCGGAGATGTACGACGCTGGAGCCGGCGTTTACCGTCAGCCCCAATACGCCACGCAACTGCGCGGACGCGCGTGCGAGCTTGGCTACTCGCAGGCGTGCGAGAAGCCGAAGGACGGGGCGTGATGGCGACCGGAGAGCCGCTGCTCGCCGTCGAGCGCCTGACGAAGCACTACGGGAATGTCGTCGCGCTGAACGACGTCAGCTTCAGCATCACCGATGGCATCACCGGAATTCTCGGCGAAAACGGAGCGGGAAAGAGCACCGCGATCAAGATCCTCCTCGGCCTCCTGCACCCAACATCGGGCACGGCCACCGTGCTCGGCCAGGACGCGTCCGAGAGCATCGCCGTGCGGGCACGCGTCGGCTACATGCCCGAGCACGACTGCCTCCCGACCCACGTGAGCGCGGCCGAGTTCCTCACGCACATGGCGGAGGTGAGCGGGCTGCCGCCGTCCATGGCGCGAACGCGCGCCGCCGACACGCTGCGCCACGTGGGGTTGTTCGAGGAGCGCTACCGCGCCATCGCCGGCTACTCGACCGGTATGAAGCAGCGCGTCAAGCTCGGCCAGGCGCTCGTGCATGATCCCGCCTTCGTGTTCCTCGATGAGCCGACGGCCGGACTCGACCCTGCCGGACGCGAGGACATGCTGGCGCTCATTCGGAAGACGCACCGCGAGTTCGGCATCAGCGTGCTGTTCTCCTCGCATCTCATGGCCGACATCGAGCGGACCTGCGACCGCATCATCGTTCTCCAGGGTGGGCGGCTGGTGCAGTCCGGAGAGGTCGGTCAGTTCACCAGGGAGACGGAGACCGTGTTCATCGAGGTGGACAACAACCGCGAGCGGCTGGTCGCCGCACTCGAGCAGCGGGGCGTCGTCGTCACGGTCGACCACGGCGGCCTAACGATCGAAGGGCCGGACGAGTCCGTCTACGATCACGTGAGAGACGCGCTGGTGGAGGCGCAGGCGCCGCTCCGCCGGATGGCCCCGCGCCGTCGCGCGCTGACGGAGCTCTTCGAGCCCGATGCCGGGACCGCCCACGCTCAGGGAACGGTATGACGATCGAAGCAATGGCACACGCCGAGGCCCCGGTGTCGCATGGCAGTGCGAGCGGTACGGTCTTCGACATCGGCTACCAGCGCTACACGGGGCGCCGGGAAGGGCGCGGGCGATCGAGGCTCGCGGTGTTCAAGGACGGGTTTCGCACCGCGCTCGGCTTCGGTCGCGGCGCGCGCGCCAAGATCCTCCCGTGGTTCTTCATTGGTGTGCTGTCGGCGATCGCGCTCGTGATGGCGATCGTCGCGGGGGCGGCGGAACGTCTGGGCGGTCCCGGGGCCGCCGAGCGAGCGAACCTGCCGTCGCATTCCGACTTCTACGGCATCGCGTCGATCATTCTGTTCGTCTTCGCGGCGGTCGTCGCACCAGAGCTGCTGTGCCCCGACCGGCGGAACCGCGTGATCACGCTCTATCTCGTGCGGCCGCTCTCCGGCGCCGACTACGTCACGGCGCGCTGGCTGGCCTTCCTGGTGGTGATGCTGGCGGCCGCGTGGCTGCCGCAGGTCATCCTCTTCCTGGGTCTCTCGATGGGCGATCCTTCGCCGACGCTGTACCTGCGCAACCACTGGCTCGATGTGCCGAGGTTTCTCGCGGCGGGCGCGGCGATGGCGGCGTACACGACGACGCTGGCCATGCTCACGGCATCGTTCACCACGCGGCGCGCCTACGCCTCGGTATTCCTCGTTGGCCTGTTCATCATCACGACGCCGTTCACCATGGGCCTCGCGGAGGAAGTCGGAGGCGTGGCCGGGCGGTGGATCTCGATGTTCAACCTCACGAACATCCCGGTGCACGTGAACGACGTGATCTTCCGCGACGTCGGCGAGATCACCGAGGACGCGCCCGCTCGCGAGCTCGGTGCCAGGATGCTCGTCGCCTGGTTCTTCGTCTGGACGCTGGTTCCGGGCGCCATTCTGTGGTGGCGCTATCGGAGGTTGTCGCCATGATCGCTCCCCCGGCTCCTGTCATTGGCGTGGACGGCGTATCCCGATGGTTCGGGAGCGTCGTGGCGGTGAGCGACGTGTCGTTCGACATCATGCCGGGCATCACCGGGCTTCTCGGGCCGAACGGCGCGGGAAAGACGACGCTCCTTCGCATGATGACCGGGCTCGCGGCGACCTCGCGCGGCACCGTCTCCATCTTCGGCCAGCCGGTGCGCGACAACCCTCCGCTGTACCGCCGTCTCGGAGTGATGTCGGAGCACGAGACCGTGTACGGATTCATGAAAGGGCGCGAGTTCGTGCGAATGATGGGTCGCCTGAGGGGTGTCGAGCCTCTCGAGGCGGCCGTGGACCGCGCGATCGGCCTCGTCGACATGGCCGACGCGCAGGACCGCGCGATGGACACGTACTCGCGCGGCATGCGCCAGCGGATGCGGCTGGCCGCAACGCTCGTGCACGATCCGGAGATCCTCATTCTCGATGAGCCACTCAACGGCGCCGATCCTCGGCAGCGTGTGCACTTCAAGCGGCTCCTCCAGCAGCTCGCGGCGGAGGGGCGCACGATCGTGCTCTCGTCCCACATCCTCGAGGAGGTGGAGCAGCTGGCAGACACCGTTCTGCTCATCGTGAACGGCAAGCTGGCCGCGTCTGGAGGGTTCCGCGCCATTCGGGCCGCGCTCAATCAGCGGCCGTACCACGTGCGGGTGCTCTGCGACGCTCCCCGGCGGCTGGCGGCCGAGGTCGTGCGACTCGGCTCGGTCGATGCCGTGCACGTCGACCCGGACGGCGCGGTAGTCGTGCTGAGCCGGAACGTGCTCGACCTCCAGATCGAGCTGCCGCGGCTCGCGCAATCGTCGTCCATCCGCCTCCGCCGGGTGGAGCCGCTGGATGACTCGCTCGAAAGCGTCTTCGGCTATCTGGTGGAGCAGTAACATGGGATCCGTCTATCGCCTAACGCTTCTCCAGCTCACCGGCCGGTGGCGGCTACTGGTCATGACCGTGCTGGCGGCGATGCCGGTGGTGATCGCCCTGATCATGCTGGCCTCGGACGACGCGCCGTCGGTGAGGGAGTTCGAGACCGCCATTCTGGGGGCGATGCTGGCCGGCTCCATCGCGCCGCTGGTCGTGCTCGCGATCGCGGCCGCCGCCTTCGCGAACGAGATCGAGGACCGCACGCTCGCCAACCTCACGCTCGCGCCCATCCCGCGCTGGCAGATCGCGGTGCCGAAGCTGCTGGCGACGATCACGATCGCCGGTCCGTTCATCGCGCTCAGCGCGTTCTTCACGAGTCACGTGGCGTTCCTTGGCGACACCACGGCGACGGTGGCGGTCACGGTCTCGGCGCTCGTCGGAGTGGCGTTGTATGCCTCGGCGTTCGTGTGGCTGGGCCTGGTGTCGCCGCAGGCCATCGGGCTTGGCCTTCTCTACATCGTGCTCTGGGAGGGGTTCTTCTCCGGCTTCGTCTCAGGCGTGCGGTTGTTGAGCATCCGGCATTACGCGATCGCATGGATGCACGGATTGGATGAGCGCCGATTCGCCGGCGGCGATCACGTGAGCCTCGGCGTTGCGATCGTCCTGTCGGTGCTCGTGTTTGCCGGCTTTGCCGGGCTGGCGGTTCGCCGGCTGCGGCGAATGGACGTGCCCTAAGCGCCGAAGCGCCTCGAGGGGGCGTGTGACTCCCTCGGAACGGCATAGCTCCAGAAGCTCCAGTGGTGGTATCCGCCGCGTTGGCCTGCACGCATCCATCCGAGGCGAGCGAGGTGGGTGGCGACCAGATGGCGAAATACGCCATGGGTCACGACCAGCGCTGTCGCGCCGTCGGCGACAAGGCTCGCCAGCCACTGCGCCGCTTCCTGCGCTCGCGTCCACTCGGGGCCGGTGGGATCGGTGCCACGAAGCCTCCGATACATCCAGGCGGCGTGCATGAGGGCGTCCCATCCCGCGAGCGGCAGGTGTGTGGGCCAGCGTGGAATCGCGAGTGGCGCCTCCCGCAGGAGGGGAGACACCTGGATCTCCCGTTGCGGAGCCAACCGCTCAGCCGATTCCACCGCTCGGCGGAGATCGCTGGCGACGATCTGCGTTGCGCCGGCTGCGAGCAGGGTGAGCGACGGGGGCGGCTGCTCGTTCGCTCGAATGCCGGCCGCGTCGTACGCGTCACGCCACCGCTGCACTCCGGTATAGTCGAGCACGCCCCTGTGCGTGTGAGCGGAGGGTCCGTGGCGAACGAGAATGAGGCGCGCCGTCACCGGACATTGAGTCCACGGAGGTATGGGATGATCTCCGTGGTGTAGTAGGGCTCCTCCGTCCCCCAGAAGATGTAGTCGAGGCGTAGCTCGTCGGTCGCGAAGCGATACAGCTCCGCGACCGTCACGCGCGCCCCGGTCCCGGGGTCTTTTTCCGCGAGATTGCCGTCTTGTACCGCAACGCCGGCGACGACCGTCGGTCGTCGTGCGGCGATGAGCCGATAGCTGTGGTTTCGCTGCCCGCGCCGGTGTGGGAGCAGGTCGGGTCCCCCAACTCCTGCCCCGATGCTGTCGGCGTGCGCATATACCGCTCTGAGATAGCCCTTGTCGTTCGCTGGCAGCCATTCGCCGGGCATGAAGTTGGCGTAGATGATCACGCACGAGCGCGGGAACGCCTTACGAGCGGCGCTCATGATCTCGCGGATGCCTTCGACGTAGCTCTCGTGGGTGAACCCCACCGGGCGGAGGGTGGGGTGGTCGACGCCGATGGCCGTCTCCGGAATGACCAGCCCCTCGATGCGCCCATCGAACTCCGCTCCCAGCACGTCGAGCAGCTTGATGAAGCGCGCCCGCACCGCGGGATCCCAGCGCCGTGCCGTCCACCCGCCGAAGCGGGCGCTCTCTCCCTCTCCCTCGTACTTCCGCGCCGCGCCTCCATGAAACGCGGTATCGGTCGTTAGGTACGCGGGCACCAGAATGCGCTCGGAGAACGACACGTCCTGCAGCTGCACGAAAAGGCGTTTGCCGTGGCGCTCGAGGAAGGCGAGGCGCTCGCGGATGGCGGTCAGGTCGTAGCGATCCCGCTCCGGCTCCAGCTCGCGCCACGTGAACGTCAGCTGCGCCCCCGCGACCTGCTCGTGCGCGAGGAAGCTCGCCTCCGAGATTCGCTGATGCTCCCGAGCGAAGAACACGTAATTCCGGGGAGCGTTGGGGTGGTCACGTACCCCCTCGCACACGAGCGCAAGGGATGCGACGAGGAGCGCGATGGGAGCCATCAGGTCACCATGGGCTCGATGGGGCCGAACGGCCAGCGGTTGGTGCGCCACGACCAGACGAGAAACGCCAGACACCCCATGGCCAGGACTCCCAGGCCGAACAGAATCACCTGGAGCTGGGTGGTGGCGAACAGGAAGATCCACCCCAGGAGCGCGACGAGCGCGGGAAGGGGGTAGAGCCACATGCGGAACGGCCGGGGCATGTCCGGTGCGTGCCGCCGCAGCAGGATCAACCCGACGACTTGCCCCATGAACTGCACCAGGATGCGCGTGACGATGAGGGCGTCGATCACGGTGCCCAACGAAAAGAAGCCGGCGATGATCGAGATCGCCCCGAGCACGAGCAACGAGACGTACGGAAAGTCCTTCGTGGGGTGCAGCCGAGCGAAGGGGCGAAAGAAGTAGCCGCTCTTCGCCGCCGCGAACGGGATGCGCGAATACCCCAGCAGCAGGGCGAACACCGAACCGAACGCGGTCCAGAGGATCAGCAGCGTGAAGATCGTCGCCACGCCCTCGCCGTAGATCCGCTGCATGAACACCGAGACGATGAAGCTCGACTCCGGATGGGCCGACGCCGGGACAAACTCCCGCCACGGCACTACCCCGATGATCGACAGGTTGATGCCGATGTAGATCGCGGCGACGGCGGCGGTGCTGATGAGGATCGACCGGGGGATGACGCGACCGGGATCGCGCACTTCGTCGCCGATGTAGCAGACGTCGTAATACCCCAGATAGTCGTAGATGCCGACGCGTGCGGCCGCGCCGAGCCCGAGGAAGAAGCCCAGCGAAAAGTTGAAGGCGTTCGGTGGAAAGTCGAAGGCGATGCGTGGGTTGAAGTGCATGGCGCCCGTCACAATGACCGCCAGCACC
>DATBIU010000038.1:0-6013 GCA_036556765.1 Gemmatimonadaceae bacterium
GACGTAGTCGGGGTGGATGCTCAGCATCATGGATGGGAAGAGGCTGTAGTAGTACGCCCGCCGCTGGTCCTCGTCGGGCAGGGACCCGATCGGGAGCCCGCACGAGCGGCCGCTCATGGTCGCGCTCGCGTGAGGCGGGGCGATCTCCATGAAGCCGCCGAGGAAGGGGCCCGACGTCAGGTCGTTGGCGCCGCTGGTGTACGGCAGCACCCGTGAGAGCTGCGGGTGAATCGTCGGGCAGTGCAGACACTCGTTGTAGTTCTGAAGCACGAGCTTCCAGTTCGACTTCACCGTGTACTCGATGCGCTTCGCCACCTGGAGCCCGGAAAGGTTGAAGCGCGCGAAGCGCCCCATGAGCGGCGCGTACACCTTGGCGAACGGCTCCGGCGCCGGCGCCATGTTGATGAAGATGAATCCCTCCCACTCCTCGAGCGCCACTCGGAAGAGCGAGTAGTCCTTCCTGTCGAAGCTCGCGACCTCCTGCATGTGCGGCGCGCCGATGAGTCGCCCGTCGAGCGCGTACGTCCACGCGTGATAGGGGCACTGGATGGTCTCGCGCAAGGTGCCGCGCTCCGCCTCGCACAGCCGCGTGCCGCGATGACGGCAAACGTTGTGGAACGCGCGGAGCGCGCCGCCCTTTTCGCGCAGAATGATCACGTTGTCCGCGCCGATCGCCTGCAGCTTGTACGCGCCTGGCTCGGCGAGCTCCGCGCTGCGTCCAACGCAGAGCCACGAGCGCGCGAAGATACGATCCTGCTCCACCGCGAACACATCTTCGCCCACGTAGTACCGCTGGGGCATCGTGCGCGCGCCCTGAACGAAGCTCTCGACCGTTCGAAGAAAGGTGGCCATGCGCTTATGCGAAGTGCGTTGTCATCGGGTGAGCGGGGCGCGGTCACCGCGCGGGCGCGAGAACGGACGTCGTTTCGACGCGCCCATCACTGCCGCGGCGCGCGCCGCCGATGCGATCGAGCTGCCCGGGTGAGTGCCCGGTCCGGCAAGATACAGCCCCGGGGTCGGCGTCGCATGTCGGGAAAGTCCCGGCACGGGGCGCATGAAGAGAACCTGATCGAGGGTGAGCTCCCCATGCGTGAGGCTCCCCTCGGTGGCGCCGTAGCGATCCTCGATGTCCCTCGGGGTCAACACCTGTCCCGCTATGACGCGCTCCCTGAACCCCGGCAGCACGTCACCGAGCGTGTCGACGACGAGATCGCCCAATGCCTCACGACGTGTGCCGTCCCACGATGCGTCCCGCAGCCGGTACGGCACCCATTGCACGAGCACGGACATTACGTGCCGTCCCGTGGGTGCGAGCGACGCGTCGTGGAGCGTGGGAATCCGCGCCTCCAGGTAGGGCCGGTCGGAGATCGCCCCATACTTGGCGGCGTCGAAGGCGCGCTCGAGATACCCCATGTCTGGCGCGACCACGAGCGCGCCGCGCAACAGCTCCTCGGAGAGCGCAGGCAGTCCGTCGAGGACGAGGTTCACCTTCGCGCACGCCCCGCGGTACTTCACCGCGCCGACCGCCTGCGAGAGCTCGGGGTCGATGTAGATGGGATCGATCAGATCGAGCAGCGTGCGGCGCGGATCCAGCGTCGACAGCAGGGTCGACGCGGTAATCTCGTCACCGCCGGCGAGCACGACGCCCTTCACACCGTCCTCGCTCACCACGATCTGGGTCACCGCCGAGCCGGTGCGAATCTCGGCCCCCGCGGCGCGGGCTGATTCGGCGAGCGCGTGGGCCAGCGCGCCAAGCCCCCCGCGGGCGATCAGCCTCGAGCCGATGGCGCCCGGAGGCGCGCCCACGTGATGGTGCACGAGCAGAAAGGCCGTCGCCCCGGACCTCGGTCCCTGGACGAGACGCGCCACTCCCGACGCCGCGACGAGCCCCTTCAGCGCCGGATGCTCGAACGTTTCGTCGAGCACATCGGCGACGCTCATCGGCAAGGTGCGGAGCAGGTCGATGATGCCGTCGCTTCCTAACGAGCGCACCTTGCGCCCCAGGCCCAGCATCGAGAGCAGCTCCGTCGCGCCCGACGCGAGTGGCTCGGGGGCGGGCCCCTCGTAGATCGCCTGGAGGAAGCCGGCGAGGCGCGCCACGCGCTCACCGAACCCGCGCCACGCGCGCGCATCGCTGGGGGAATGGCGCTGCAGCTCGCTCGCCGTCCGCGCGGGATCGGTCCACAGCGTCAACGTGCTTCCGCCCGGAAGCAACGAAACCGCGGAGGGATCGGGACGCACGAGCGCCAAGGCACGTTCATCCAGCCCTAACGTCTTCATCACCGATGACGGGATCCAGCCGATGTCGTGCGCCGCGGCATCGCCGCGCACGCCGGGCGCGATCTCATCGGTCGAATGGAGGCCGCCGAGCACGTCGCGCTGCTCGAGCACGAGCACGCGCCGGCCGGCCTTCGCCAAGAGCGCGGCACTCGTCAGGCCGGCCAGCCCGCCGCCGATCACGATCACATCGTACGTCATGTGCGCTCCCCGAGGATCGTGAGCGCCGCGAGGCGGCCGGACGCACCCATGATGCCGCCCCCGGGATGCGTACCCGAGCCGCACTGATAGAAGCCGTCCACCGGGGTTCGGTACTTCGCGTATCCCGGCGCCGGGCGGAGGAAGAAGAGCTGATCGAGCGCCAGCTCACCCTGGAAGATGTTCCCTTCGGTCAATCCAGTGATCCGCTCGATGTCGGCCGGCGTCAACACCTGCCGCGCGATGATCGCGCTCTTGATGTTGGGGGCGTGGACGGCGAGCGCGTCGATGACCGCGTCGCCGAATGCCTCGCGCTTGGCATCATCCCAGCCGCCTTCGATCGCGAATGGCGCGTACTGGCAGAAGATCGACATCACGTGCTGCCCCGGCGGCGCCATTCCCGGATCGATCATCGACGGAATCACGACGTCCATGTACGGGCGCTTCGAGAACGAGCCATGCTTCGCGTCATCGTACGCACGCTCGACGTAGTCCATCGTCGGGCTGATCGAGATGGCGCCGCGGAGGTAGCGCTCCGGGGGAATGGGGACGCCGCCCCACCGCGCGATGTTCTCCGGCTGCATGCAGGTGAGGCGCGGCAGCTCCGACAACGCCAGGTTGACCTTGCCTGACGAGCCTCGCGTCTTGAACCGCTTGATGCTGGCGACGAAGTCGCCGGGAAGCTCGCGCTCCTCGACCAGCTTGAGAAAGGTGCGCTTGGGATCGAGTCCCGACACGACGATGTCGGCGTGGTACTCATCGCCGTTCTCGAGAGCCACGCCGCTCGCGCGCCCATTCTTCACCATCACCCGTCCCACCGGCGCCTCGAGCTTGATCTCGGCGCCGAATCGCCTCGCGGCGCCCGCGATCGCGTCGCTCACGCCACCGGTGCCACCCTTCTGAAACCCCCACGCCCGAAAGGCGCCGTCGATCTCACCCATGTAGTGATGCAGCAACACGTACGCCGACCCTGGGGAGCGCGGCCCCATGAACGTGCCGATGATGCCGCTCGCCGACTTCGTCGCCTTGAGGACGTCGGTCTCGAACCACTCGTCGAGATAATCCGCCGAGCTCATCGTCATCAGCTTGTGCAACGCGTAGAACTTGCGTGCGCCAAGCGATCGCATGTGCCCGCCGAGCTTGCCGAGCGAGAGCAGCTCCTTCGGCGACAGCGACGTGGGATCAGGGGGCATCATCCCGATGATCGGCTTCACCGCGTGCGCCATGTGATGCATGAGGATCCCGAACTCGTCGTACGCGTCGGCGTCGAGCGGGGAGTGGCGATACAGCTCCCGCCGCGTCTCGTCGTGATCCCCCCACGCGGCGAGGTAGTTGCCGTCGGGCATGGGCGTGACCGTGCTCTCGAGCGGCAGGATCTGGAGCCCATGCCCGGGAAGATCGAGCTCGCGGATGATCTCGGGGCGCAACAGGCTCACGACGTACGAGAACTCGGAGAACTTGAAGCCGGGCACGATCTCCTCGGTCACGGCAGCGCCGCCGACCAGGTGCCGCCGCTCGAGGACCAGCACCTTCTTGCCCGCGCGCGCGAGATACGCGGCACAGATGAGCCCGTTGTGCCCGGCGCCGATGACGATGGCGTCCACCCTCCCGTTCTTCACGAGCGCTTCCTCGCCGGATCGTAGAAGGGGAGCTTGCGGACGCTCGCCGTCGCCCGCTTGCGACGGTGCTCGACTGTGATCTCGAACTCGAGCTCTTTCCCCGGTGTGGCCGACCCCGCCTCCAGGTGCGCGAGCGCGATGTAGCGCTTGAGCAGCGGCGACCAGGCGCTGCTCGTCGCGTAGCCCACCTGCTTCGATCCGTCGTACACAGGCACGCTCACGCGCGATGCGGTCGCCGCGACTCTCGGCGCGAGTCCCATGTCCTCGTAGAGTCGTTCCAGCGTCAGCCAGTCGATCTCGAGACCCATCAGCCGCCACGACGGCCCATCCGCCTTCTCTCGCGCGAGCGCGGGCTTGCCGTTGAAGGGCTGCTTGTCGATCGACACCGTCCATCCAAGCGCGAGCTCGAACGGGGAAGACAATTGGCCGGGGATGAGCGCCTTGCGAGCGGAGACGTAGTCGACGTCGAGCAGGATCAACCCCGCCTCGATGCGCGCGATGTCGAGCGCGAGCATGCCGGCGGGGGTAATGCCGTATGGCCTTCCGTGTGCGACGAGCGCGTCCCACACCGGCAGGGCCTCGCTCGCATCCATCCACACTTCGTAGCCGAGGTCGCCGGTGTAGCCGGTGCGAGAGATCACGACGGAGACGCCGCCGATCGTCGCGTTCGTGAGCCGGAAGTACTTCAGCGCCCCGAGGTCGCGCCCTGCGGCGTGCTCGAGGATCGACCGGGAGAGCGGCCCCTGGAGCGACAGCGATGCGATGCGCTCCGAGGCGTCCTCGATCTCCACCTGCATCCCACGCGCGTTCTGGTGCAGCCACCGCAGGTTCGGGTCGGCGGACGTCAGCCGATAGTTGTCCTCACCGAAGCGATGCAGCGTCCCATCATCGATCACCTTGCCGCGCGGATCGCACCAGGGCGTGTACATCACCTGGCAGGGCTGACACGTGGCGACGTTGCGCGTGACCACGCGGTCGAGCAGCCGCGTGGCATCGCGCCCGCGCAGGTGGTACTTGTAGAGCGGCGAGACGTCGAAGAGCGCCGCCGAGTTGCGAATGGCGTGGTATTCGCGCTCGTGCGACATCTCGTAGGCGCTTGCGACGAGAAAGCCCGCCCAGCGCCGCCACTGCTGTGCTTCCATTAGCGCGGCGGTGCGCGGGTGAAACGGAGTGGTCTTCAGCATGTCGTGGAAAAGTGGCGACCGGCTACTGGGAAACGCAACCGGAATTACGAGGGATGCGAGAAAGGAGTGAGGTCGATCCGTCCCTCACTCCTCAGTGCTCATTCCTCAGACCCCTCTCGCTTCCTAACGACGATCGGATGCTCTGCCGGGGCGCCGGGATGCAATGGCGCCCAGCTCGGGGAGTCGCTGGCGGGAAAGCTTTCCTTCGACGCCTCCTCGACCTCGTCGCGCTGCTCGGGTGGCTCTTCGTTCGGGCGCGACCGCGGCGGACGTTCTCGTGCGGGCTCGCCTTTCTTCGGTGGGACGGTCATTCCTGGTGCCTCGCGCGTCTCACGATGGAATCACGGCCGTCGCCTCGATCTCGACCTTCGCCCGCTCGTCCAGCAGCCCGGCGACGATCACGACCGACATCGCCGGATAGTGAGCGCCGAACAGGGCGCGATACGCCTCGCCGATCTGGCGGCGAGACGCGACGTAGCCGGCGCGATCGGTCACGTACCAGGTGAGGCGAACCACGTCGGCCGGCTGCGCGCCCGCAGCACGCAGGACGACGACGAGGTTGTCGAGTGCTTGCCGGGCCTGCGCGGCGATCTCCTCGGTCTCGAATCGCTCGGTGGCTGGGTTCCACCCGATCTGGCCGGCGACGGCCACCACTCGGCCGGTCGCCACGATGCCATTCGCGTATCCGCTGGGGCGGGGCCATCCCGGCGGTTGAACGACTTTCATCGGACGCGT
>DATBIU010000039.1:0-7263 GCA_036556765.1 Gemmatimonadaceae bacterium
ACCGGGGCACAGCCCGGCAACGACGAGCCCGGCGCCGAATAGCGCGCCCCCCGCGAGCTGCGGCAGCAGGTACGTCTCGGGCACGTACACCCGCCCGAGATCGAGCAGGCCCATGCGCGACAGCCAGAACAGCCCGAGCGACGCCGTCACGATCGCGCTGAACATGACCTTGAGCATCGTCAGGTCGGTCAGCCGAAACTGTGCCGACAGCTTGCGCGCGTTCCCGAGCCCGGAGCGCTCGAGCAGAAATCCAAACGCGATGCCAAGCCCGAGCGCGACGGTCAGGGCGCGCGCGTCGACGGCGGTTCCGTCGTAGAACGGGGCGGTCATCGCCACTCCCGCCTCACGAGAGGCGCGACGAGATAGGCGGCGGCGAACGCCGCGGCGATGAAGATCCAGCTTCCCACGCTGAGGAGCGACCCGCCGGTGAGACCCTGTCCGCTGGTGCACCCCCGGGCGAGCCGCGCGCCGACTCCCATGATGACCCCGCCGCCGAGGGCGAAGAGCAGCCGCCGCGGTACGCCCACGCCCTCTCCGCGCACCGTATCGCGACGCAGGCGGCCGGCCAGCGCCGCCGACGCAAGGCCGCCGAGCGCGATCCCGATCACCTCGACGACGAACCAGTCGCCGAGCAGGCCGCCGCTGTCGTTCGTCGCGTATCCGTCCCATGCCGGCGCGACGACACCGCCCGACGCCGTCGTCGCCGCCGTGCCGACGACGCTCGTCAGCGCGCCGGAGACGCCGAGACCGTGCCCCATGACGACATAGGCGGCGAGCAGCACCATCCCAATGCCGACGCCGGTGAGATATGGGCTCGCGTATGGCCCGCCGTGCCCATCACGCATCACTGGCCACTCTTGCGCGAGCTCTCGACGGGCAGCTCCGTGCGCCGCGACCAGTCATCGAACGAGCCGTCGTACAGCCGCACCGCGTGCCCGAGCGCACGAGCCGCGAACAGAACCGCGGTCGCCTGCTGGCCGATGTGACAGTACGCCACGACCGTGTCGCCCTCCTTGACCCCCGCGGCCCGGAACCGATCGCGAAGCGCGCTGAGACTCGTGAGGCGAAGACTGTCGTCGGCCAATGATGTGAACGGGATGTTCACGGCGCCCGGGATGTGGCCGGGACGATGGTCGCCGTGCCTGGGCCCGTCGTAATAGACGGGAGCGCGAGCGTCGACGAGCGCGACGCCGCGACCGGGCGCGTTCGCCCGCACCCAGGCCGCGTCGACAATGATCGGTCGCGGGCTCCGCGAGGAGAGCTTCCCTTTTGCCGCGGGCGGGACGTCGCGCGTCAGCGCAAGGCCGCGGCGCTTCCAGGCATCGATCCCGCCGTCGAGCAGCGCGGTCCGATCACCCAGGCCAAACCAGTCGAGCGTGAAGACGACGCGCGTCGCAGGCGAGACCCACTCGTCGGCATAGTACACCACGATTCTCGAGTCATCGGAAATGCCGAACCGCTCGAGGCTCGCGCGCAGGTCCTCGGGCGCCAACATCTCGAGCGTGTTTTCGCCGGCATTGCCTCGGCGCGTTGCGACATCGTCGAATGAGATGTACCGCGCGCCGGGAATGTGCTCACGCTCGTAGCTGCTTCGCTCCCCGACGTGCAGTATGACGAGGCCGCGATCGTCGCGATGACGCTCCAGCCATTCGGCGGACACGACCATGGAGGCCGGCCACGCCGACGAGTCCGGGGCGGGACCCGCGTGGGTGGCGACCGCGAGCACGACGGCGAGGGGCAGGAGCACCGGAACCTCCGTGAGCGAGATGAGGACTGCGTCTGAACACTGCGAGTCTACATCGCTCGTCGCCGGAGAGGTTGGTCGTTCCGTGCGACAGTTGTGACGGATGTGTTAGCGTACCGCGTCACGGCACGAACCGATACCCCACCTTCCAGACGGTGACGATGTGGCGTGGAGTCGTCGCATCGTCCTCGAGCTTGCGACGCAGCTCGGCGACATGGGAGTCGACGGTGCGCGAGAGGACGAACGCGCCATACCCCCACACCTCCCGCAGCAGCTCGGCCCGCGAGGCCACGGCGCCATCGCGTGCGACGAGCGCCATCAGCAGCTCGTAGGCCTTTGGCGTGAGCGTCACGCGCTCGCCGCCACGCGTGACGCCCCGGGAGGCAGGATCGACAACGACGTTGCCGAACTCCACCCGTGGCCGCTCCCGAGGCGTGCGCAGTCCCGATCGGCGCAGCAGCGACGAGACACGCTCGAGCATCTCCAGCAACCCAAACGGCTTCGTGACGTACTGGTCGGCGTCCAGACGGAAGCCGCGCACCTTGTCCGCTTCCTCGCCCTTGGCGGTCAGGATCATCACCGGACCCCCATAGTCGTTGCCGCGAAGCCGGCGCAGCACCTCGTAGCCATCGATGCCCGGCAGCATGAGATCCAGAATGACCAGGTGCGGCTCCCATGCGCTCGCGGTGGCGAGGGCGACGGACCCCTCGCCGGCGATCCGCGCCTCGTGCCCCTCCAGCTCGAGGTTGTGCGCGAGTGCCGCGGCGAGATCTTCGCTATCCTCGACGATCAGGATGCGCGCCATTCAGGTCGTGATCGTGGATGCGACCCGATCGGCGACGCGCTCCGCGACCGCGCCGCCCACCACGCACGGCAGCTCGACGACGAGGCGCGCCCCACGCGCGGACTCGGCGACCGATACCGTGCCTTCGTGTGCCGCAGCAATCTCGCGGACGATCGTGAGCCCAATGCCGCTCCCGCCGGCGCCGCTCGAGGCCGCGTTTCGACCGCGGCGAAACGCATCGAACACGGCCTCGCGCTCGGACGGCGGGATGCCCGGCCCTTCATCGAGCACCTCGACGCGCGCGACGCGCGAGTCGGCATCGACCGAGACGCGCACCATCTGCTCCGGAGGACCGTACTTCACCGCGTTGTCGAGCAGGTTGATGATGATCTGCCGCAGCGTGCCTGGTACCATGAGCGCGCTCGGCCGGCTTCGCACGTCGACGGCGATCGTCGCATGTTTGGCCGCGGCGAGCAGCGCGAACTCGCCCGCGACGTCCTGCACCTCGCTCGCGACGTCTACGACCTCGCGGGCCGCATCATCGCGTGCTTGCGTCCCACGCCGGGAAAAGCGGAGCACGTTCTCGACGAGGTGGGCCAGGCGGCGCGTCTCGCGGTCGATCTGCTCCAGCGACCGCTCCCGCTGCGTCTCGGTGCGAAAGCGGCCAAGCCGGAGCGTCTCGATGTAGAGGCGAATCTGGGCGAGAGGCGTGCGCAGCTCGTGCGACACTCCCGAGACGAACCGCGCCCGCTGCGCGGACAGCTCCTGCTCCCGCCGCAGCTGCGTCACGGCGACGACCCCCAGCGCGGCGGAGAGAGCGAGCAGCGCGAGGAGGAACGGGAGTCGAGACCGCGGCAAACCGCCGATGATGATCTCCCCGGCGAGATTCGGACGCATCTGGGCGCGCACAGCCAATCCACCGAACGACGCGGGGAGTGTGCTCGTCGCATCGAAGCGCCACTCCGTCGCCGGATGCGATTCGTAGAGCATGTGACCGTGCCGATCGGCGACGGTGATCATCACGACGTCGCGATTGCGGCGCGCTCGCGTGAAGCTGGCCGGCAGTACACCATCCCGGTCGAGAATCCCACTCAGCAGCGACGCGACCGCCGCATCGCTGTACGTGGCACCGTAGACGATGGTGTCGCCCCTGCTGGTCGGCATGAGCGTGTACGTGAGCAGGCGGGGCGCTCCGCGCCATTCGCCGACGACGACGTTGTACCGCCATTCCGATCTGGCCCCCGCCCGGATCTGCGCGCTCAGGGTGTCCGCTACCCATCGCTGCTCCGCCCGATCGCGGGCGAGTGTGGAGGTCACGACCCGTGGCTCGCGCGGGACGTCGACCAGCCACCCGCGCTCCGGATGGATGTGCGTATTGATCCCCAGACCGAGGGTGTCGGCGCCTAACGTGAACCCGAAAAACAGCTCGGGGATGGGCCCGAGCCTCGGCCTGTGGCACGCACACCCTTCGTCCCAGGGGAGGTAGTGCGGGACATCGCTCGCATCGGGAATGGTCGGCGACGTGTGCAGGTTGTCGCCGTGATTCACCGCCCCGAGCGCTTCGCGGACGGCGCCGCTCATCGATTCGCGCAGGTGCTGCTGGTAGCTCCACGACGCGAACGCCGCGTAATCGCGCAGCGCGTGCTCGGCCAGCGCGCGCTGCGACCGCACCGTCCGGTGCGCTTCGACCGCCGCGATGGCGGTGGCGCCGAGGCTGGCGAAGAGCAGGAGAAGGGGCCAGCTCGGGCGGCGTTGGAGGAGGTCGCGGCCGATACGCATCGGTTCCATGATAGGGCGGAACGGCCGGCCGGAACACCCGAGCAGTTGTGCGAAAACTGTGTAAACACGTCCGAAGATGACGTCTTCGGGTCTTCCTTATTGAGCGTCGTATACGCGCGCCGCCCAGGGACAGTAGCGCTGGACCGTATCCACCCAGTAGTCGAGGTCGCTCTGGACCATCGATGGGCGGCCATCGCACAGCTCGATGGACGCCTGGGGAACCTCGATCGAGAGCGGATCGAGGTGCCAGCTCCAGGGCGCGTTGAATCCCCCATCGCCGCGAACGATCCGCCCGGAGACGACGCCGAGTACTCCCGTGCGGCGGCGCTCGTCGAGCGCCGTGGCTGCCGCCAGATTCGTGGTGCGGAGGCGGAACTGCTCGCCGGCGACCTCGATGACGAACTCCTGGCCCGGGGTGGGGCGCGTGGATGCAACGTCGCCGCCACAGGCGGCAACCGTGAGGAGGAGCACGAGGGAGCGGAGACGGGACAGCATGTCGATGAAGAGACTCGACATCCCGCGCCCGAGTCACGCTCGCACTGGGCCCTCGGCATGAAGTCGCCGCCCGCGCGTGACGGCTTCGTCGACGAGCGCATCGAGGTCGGTGGCCTCGGTGCGGAAGTTCACGAGGCATGCCCGGATGGCGAAGCGCCCGGCGATCACGGCGTTCGAGGGAAACACTCGTCCACCGAGCTGCAGATCCGCCATCAGCCGCTCGTTGAGCGCGTTCAGGTAGTCCTCGGCCGCCGGATCGCCGCGGAGCGCTCGCGGCACGTACCGGAAGCAGGCGATCGACAGCTCCGGCGGCGGACCGACCGTCTCCAGCTCCTCGTGCGAGGCAGCGCGATCGAAGAGATACCGCGCGAGGGCGACATCGTGCGCGATGCGCCGCTGATACGCGCTCCACCCGTGCGCGAGCAGCGACACCCAGATCTTCAGCGCGTGAAAGCCGCGAGAGAAATTCGGCGTGTGCGCGTAGAAGTCGAGACCGCGGCGGGTGAGCTCCTTGTCTTCGTGGACGTACGAGGGATTCACGCCGAACGCCTGCGCGAGATGACGCTGGTCGCGAACGAGCAGCGCGCCTCCCGAGTGGGGCGTGTAGAGCCACTTGTGCGGATCCAGCGCGACGGAGTCCGCGCGTTCGATGCCCGCGAACAGGGGGTGAAGCTCATCGGTGAGCGCTGCGATTCCGCCGTACGCGCCATCGACGTGGAGCCACATCGCCTCACGGGCGCACAGGTCCGCGATCTCCTCGAGGGGGTCGATCGCCCCGGTGCCGACGGTGCCCGCGGTCGCGACGATGGCGAGCGGGCGGTGGCCCGCCGCACGATCACGAGCGATCGCGTCGCGAAGCAGGTCCACGCGAATGCGCAGGTCATCGTCCACGGGGATGAGGCGCAGCGCATCAGCGCCCATGCCCAGCATGTCGCACGCGCGCGCGTTCACGGTGTGAACCTCGGATGAGGCGTACACCGTGAGCGGCGGTCCCGCCGCCACGCCGAGCTTTCGGACGTCCCACCCGGCGCGCACATCGCGGGCAGCGGCCAGCCCGAACAGCGCGGCCATGGCGCCGCCGGTCGTGATGAAGCCACCCGCCGTGGCGGGGAGCCCCAGCCGCGCGGCGAACCAGCGCATGAGATGCAGCTCGATCTCGGTCGCCCCGGGTGACAGGCGCCAACCGCCCACGTTCTGGTTGATCGCGGCCGCGACCAGGTCGGCCGCCGCCCCGGGAACGGTGCCCGCTCCGGAGACGTAGGCCATGAATCCGGGGTGACCGGTGAGCGTCGCGTTCTCGAAGACGAGCGTCCGCAGGTACTGCATCAGCTCGCCGACGGGCACCGGCTCGTCAGGCACGTCGCGCGTGACGGCGGCGCGCACCTGGTCGGCCGAGCTGGGGTGGATGATCGGCAGGTCGCGCAGCCGGGAGAGATACTCGGTCCACAATCCGACGATCTCGTCGCCGAGGGCGGCCGCGCGTTCGGCGGGCCAATCGAGATCGAGCACAGGGGCCAGCAGGTCGCGTGACATCGTCGTGGTCATGGGGCGCTCGAGATTGAGATTCTCTGTCGGGGGCGACTGCGCTTTGCCGGAGGATCGGTGTGACGGGGGTACGGACCGCTGAGCTGCCGAACGACGCGAACGACTCCCACGAATTACCCGTATCGCGTCGCACACCGAACGGCGTCCGCCCCAGGGACACCCTCAACGTTCCCGCCGCCCGGAGGCGATTCCAACACGCGGGGGACTAGTCGGGTCATTCGCGCAATCCGGGTCATTCGGCGGTTCAGGCTGTCGGTGGCCGCGCTACAACAGACGTGGTGTCTATCAACGCGCGGCCAGCCAGGAATGATCCGCGCCAATCGCCGCTCCGCGGCTTCCCGAAGCGCTCGGCCGAAGCCTCTCCTCTGCATTGACTTCGGCGCGCGGCGGCACTATGTTTCGGCTCAGTGGACGATCGCGCGAATTGGGCGCGGCGTCGAGGAAATGACGGGGCCTCGCTCTCGCGAAGCCCCGTTCGTTGTTTCCCGGCCGGATCAACGTCTGGCAGACGGGAAAAGCCGATCGTGGCGGCCTTGACCACGAAACAACATGAGTCGGTACGTACGGTATTCTTCCGGACCCCGACCCCAGTACCCCAGAGGAGTATCGTATGCGTTCGACCGGAACAGTGAAGTGGTTCAATGACGCGAAGGGCTTCGGCTTTATCACGCCGGAGGGCGGCCAGAAGGACTGCTTCGTCCATCACTCGGCCATCCAGGGCAGCGGCTTCAAGTCGCTCGCCGAGGGCGAGAAAGTGGAGTTCGACATCGTGCAGGGCCAGAAGGGACCAGCGGCGGAGAACGTCGTCAAGCTGGGTCGTTGATTCTGTTGCACCGCACGTGAGATGAAGCCGTTGGGTCGGCTCGGCATCCGCCGGGCAGACCCAACGGTTTTTTCATGGGCAGTAGGACCAACA
>DATBIU010000040.1:0-13304 GCA_036556765.1 Gemmatimonadaceae bacterium
GATACTTGTTGGTGCCGTCCGCCTTCACGAAGAGGACCTTCGAGGGGCGCGGATCGTAAATCTCCTTCATCCGCGACGCGAGACGGTCCTTCGAGACGGCCTCCTTGTTGATCGACATCACCATGTTCGGCCCGATCTCGAGCACGATCTGATCGACGTTGGCCGGTGGTGGGCCCTGCTGCGGCGTTGGATCGGGCAGCTGCAAATCGATCGCCTTCCGCATCATCGGCTGAATGATCATGAAGATGATCAGCAGCACGAGCAGGATGTCGATCATCGGGATCACGTTCGGCTCGTGCGAGAGCCCGCCCGCTTCGTTCCCAACTGCCATTGCCATAGGAAGCTCCTCGAAACGGGGTTAGGGGGTGCCCATGGTCGCGCCCGCGGCGGCGGCCGCGCGGTCCTCTTCCACCGAGGACTCGGTGCCTGGACGCTGATCACTGATCGCGCCCACCACGCGAACGCCGTTCTTCGACGCAATGTCGATCGCATCGAGCACCTTCTGGTACGGCAGGTCGCGGTGCGCCTTCACGAACAGAATCTTGTCGACTGTCCGCGCGTCGTAGATGCGGCGAAGCGCCTCGCCCACATCCTCGTTGCGAATCGCCTGCTTGTTCAGGTAGTACCGACCTTCGGAGTCGATGCCGAGCACCTGATCGCTGTCCTCTTCCGGGTGCGGCTTGAGGTTGACGCCCTCGGGCGGCACCGCCTGGAAGCCGGCAGCGAGTGCCGGTACCGTGATCATGAAGATGATCAGCAGTACCAGCATGATGTCGATCATCGGAATGACGTTGGGCTCGGCCTTGACCGTGGTCCGGCCGCTCTGCCCGACTGACATGCCCATGACGCTCTCCTCGCCTCGGCGTTAGGTCAGCCCGTGATCGGCTGGTTGCCGCCCGTGGCCGTCGACGTGTTGAACTCGCGGGTGAAGCGGGAGCGGCCGAACTCGCCGGCGACGCCCTTGATCAGGTAATCGATCATCTCCTTCGAGGTGTACGTCATCTCGACCGTGAGATTCTCGATCTTCGTCGTGAAGTAGTTGTACGCCCACACCGCCGGAATGGCGACGAGGAGTCCGAGCGCCGTGGTGATGAGCGCTTCGGCGATACCGGCCGAGATCGCGCCGAGCCCCGCGGTGCCGGCCGTGGCCATGCCCTGGAAGGAGTTGACGATCCCCATCGTCGTGCCGAGGAGGCCGACGAACGGCGCCGTCGCGCCCACCGTGGCGAGAATGCCGAGGCCGCGCTTCAGCTCGGCGAGAATGATCATCATGTTGCGCTCGACCGCGCGCTCCGCCGAGTTGATGTCGGCGACGGTGACCGAGCCGTCCTGAATGAGCGGGCGAACCTCGCCTAACGCGCCACCGAGCACGCGGGCGACGTGCGACTTCTTGTAGCTCTCGGCGAGCTTGATCGCCTCGGTGAGGTTGTCCTCCTCGAGGAACTGCGAGAACTCAGGCGCGAACTTGCGGGTTTCGGCCTGCGCTTTCCGCAGCGCCCACCACTTCTGGATCATGACGGTGAGCGACCAGATGGACATGCCGAGCATCACGAAGACGATGCCCTTGGCGAACCAACCCATGTGGCCCCATAGCTCGATCAGATCGACATTCATAAGTCAGGACTCCAGGCGGGTGGGGAGTTTACTTGTTCAGCTTGAACGCGAATGGGAGCTGCACGAGCTGCTTCACTTTCCGGCCGCCGACTTCCGCCGCATAGAACTTCATCGACGGCAGCACCTGGCGGACGGACGCGGTGAACAAGTCGTGCGACGACTTGAGCACCTTGAAGGTCTTCATGTCGGCCTTCCCCTCGGTATCGACCACGAACTGGGCGAGCACCTCGCCCTCGACGTTGCTCTCGCGGAGCACGTCGGGATAGCGCGGGCTGGGGTTGCCCGGCACGGCCAGCGCAGGCTTCTCGACCTGGAACTCGAAGTAGGCCTGGTCGGGATTGACGGGACCCGTGCCGCCCTCGACGCCCTTGCCGGTGCCGCCCTGCACACCCTTCCCCGTGAAGTCGTCTTCATTGGTGACGGCCTTCGTGAGGTCGACGTCGGGGATCTTGTCGGGAATCTCGATCGGTGCCGTGAGCACCTGGAATCCCTTGGGTGGAGGCGGCGCGGCCACGATATCCGGTGGCGGGGGCGCCTTTTCCTCCGGCGGAGGCGGCTCGTCCTTCGGGACCTCGACGAACTTCACCTCTTCAGTCTTTTCCTTCGTCAGCTCCTGCCCGGCGTTCGCCGTCGCGTACACCAGGAGCCCGCCGATGGCGGCGTGCATGACGATGCTGAAGATGGTCCCGCCGGTGCTCCGCTGCTTCTTCGGCTTCGACTCGATCAGCGTGTTGAACATGCCAACCTTACCCCGGTCTGTGGGTGAGCGCAGCGCAACGCAATTGCCGTGCGGGAATAATGCTACGAGGTGAGGATTACGACAGGAACGTTGCGAACATTAAGAATTCATGAAGGCGTCGTTATTTTGGCGTAACTTCCGACGCTGCATGGGCTCGCATACTTATGCGGTGCGGGCGGGCTCCGCTTCTTCCCCTTCGCCGACGTCGGCGCTGCCGGCCTCCCGCCGGGGCGTTTCCGCCACCGGAAGGGTCACGGTGAACGTGCTGCCGCGGCCGAGGCGCGAGCGCACCGAGATCGCACCCCCGTGCGCTTCGGCGATCCATTGCCCGATCGCCAGCCCCAGCCCGAACCCGCCGCGCTCGGCCATCCACGGGCGGTCGCCGGTGAGCAGCGGGCGTGATCGTGCGCGATCGGCGCGCCAGAACCGCTCGAAGATGTGAGTGAGGTCGGCCGCGGAAATGCCGACGCCGGTGTCGCGCACCGAGAAGGCGACCGTCTTTCCGAAGGATTCGAGCGTCAGCTCGACGCTCCCCCCGCGCGGCGTGTACTTGATCGCGTTCGTGATGAGGTTGAGAAAGAGCTGGCGAAGGCGCGTCGGATCACCGGCCACGGTGGCGGGCTCGATGACCGGCATCGTCACGGTGAGGCCGCCCGCCTCGCCGAGGATGACGGCGGTCTCGAACACCTCGTGGGCGAGCGCGTCGAGCTGCACCGGCTCGAGGTGCAGGTCGAAGCGCCGCTCGTCGGCGCGCGCGAGCGTGAGGAGGGACTCCACCAGGTCCGCCATGCGCGTCGTCTCGTGCAGCGCTTCCTCGAGCGCGACCAGGCGCTCGGCCTGCGGCACGCCCGCCGTCATGGCGCGCTCGACATCGGCGCGCAGGACGGCGAGCGGGGTCTTGAGCTCGTGGCTCGCATCGGCGGTGAACCGGCGCAGTGCGGCGAAGGACCGCTCGAGCCGCTCCATCATCTCGTTCAACGTCGTAGTTAGGCGCTCGAGCTCGTCCCCCGCCCCGCCCGAGGGCAGCCGCCGGTGGAGGCTGCGGCCGTCGGTGATCGCCTGCACCTCGTTGATGATGCCGTCGATGGGGCGCAGGGCGCGGCCGGCGATGACGTAGGCGCCACCGATCGAGATGAGCAGGAGGAGCGGCGCGATGACCAGCATCGTGCCCACCAGCTCCCCCATCGCGAGCTCGGCCGACTGTGTGGATGACGCGACCACCACGCGGGAGATCTGCGATTCCCGCGCCGGGGCGCGGGCGGCCATCAGCAGCCGCTCGCTGCCAAACGGGACGATCGTCGCCAGCCCGCTCGTCGGCGCGTTGATCGCGTGTTGCTGGAGCGACGCCAGCTCGTCGGGCGTGAGCTGTCGGGCGGCGAACGAGACGTACAAGCTCCGCCCGTCCGCATCGAGCACGAGCACGTAGTCGGGAATTCCCTCGAGCAGCGTCCGGAGCTGCGGCGTGATCGCCGGACCGACAATGGAGTCGCGGACCTCGGTCACCGGCTGGCCGGCGAGCTCGGCGTTGCGCACGAGACTGAGCGCGAGGTTCGCCTCGGTGAACACGTAGCGCTGGAGCTCCTGGAGCGAGGCGGCGCGCCTGGCTCCCCAGAGCGCGATCGCGAAGACGAAGAGCGTGGCGATGAGCGCCGTCGCGTAGATCGCCGTCAGGCGCGACCGGAGGGTACTCATCCGCGCCGCCTCACGAGCGCGGTCATGGACGCACGACGTACCCCACACCGCGCACGGTGTGGATGAGCTTCACGTCGCTGTTGGAGTCGATCTTCTTGCGCAGATGGTTGATCACGACGTCCACGATGTTGGTCCCGGGATCGAAGTGATACCCCCAGGCGTACTCGGTGATCAGCGTGCGGCTCATGACGCGCCCGGCGTGGCGCATGAGGTACTCGAGCACGGCGTATTCCTTGGGGGTCAGCTCGATCTCTTCGCCTCCGCGCGTCACACGTCGCGTCCCCTTGTCCAGCTCGAGGTCGGCCACGCGGAGCACCGGCGCGGCGAGCGCCCGCGGCCGCCGCGACAGGGCCTCGACGCGAGCCAGCAGCTCCTCGAAGGCGAATGGCTTGGTGACGTAGTCGTCGGCGCCGGCGCGCAGCGCCGACACCTTGGCATCGATCGCGTCCTGCGCCGTGAGCACGAGCACCGGCCGCTCGAAGCCGCGCGCGCGCAGTCGCTCGAGGACTTCCATTCCCGAGCGCCCGGGGAGGCGCATGTCGAGCACGACGAGATCGTACGCCTCGGACGACGCCCGCTGCTCGCCATCCTCCCCATTCGTCACCAGATCCACGCCCCAGCGCTGCTCCTCGAGCCCGCGCTTGACGTATTGGCCCACGGTTGGATCGTCCTCGATGACCAGGATTTTCATGGTGAGCGCATAGTACGGGGGAGACGGGCCAGGGGCCAAGGGCCGGGGGCCATGGGGGTGGAACGGCGGCGCGGCTTCGCCGCTGCCGCATCTCTGATGAGCAAACGGCCGCGCGTTGCGCGGCCGTTTGCCTTTCCACCCCCATGGCCCCTGGCCCTTGGCCCTTGGCCCTTGGCCGTCGGCCCTAGGCCCGCTTGAACCCGTATTCCCGGATTTTCCGGTACAAGGTCTTGGGCGAGATGCCGAGCATCTCCGCCGCGCGGCCCTGGTGCCAGCTCGTCTGGCGGAGCACGGTCGCGATGTGGTCGCGCTCCAGGTCGGCGAGCGAGAGGGGGCGCCCATCAGGTGCGGCGCGCTTCGTTTCGCCCGCCGTCGACGGTCCGTTCAGGACGGGAAGGTCCGACGCGCGAATCGTTCCGCCCGTCGCCAGCAGCACCGCGCGCTCGATGACGTTGCGCAGCTCGCGAATGTTCCCCGGCCACGAGTACGCCTGCAGCGCGTCGAGCGCATCCTCCGTGAGTCGGGGCGGCGTCGATCCCCCGTAGACCTGCAGGAAATGCTCGGTGAGGAGCGGGATGTCCACCGCGCGCTCCCGCAGCGGAGGGAGGGTGATGCTGATGGTGTTGATGCGGTAGTAGAGATCGCCGCGGAACGTGCCCTCCTGCACCTTCGCCTGAAGGTCCTGGTTCGTCGCGGCGATGATGCGCAGGTCGGTCTGCACCTTTTGGGTGCCGCCGACGCGGAAGAACGTCCCCAGCTCGAGGGCGCGAAGGAGCTTCCCCTGCAATCGCGGATCGAGCTCCCCGATCTCGTCCATGAAGATGGTGCCCCCGGCCGCCAGCTCGAACAGCCCGAGCTTGCGAGCCAGTGCACCGGTGAATGCCCCCTTCTCGTGACCGAACAGCTCGCTCTCGAGGAGATTCTCGGCGATCGCGGCGCAGTTGATGTCGACCAGCGCGCCGTTCGCGCGATACGACAGCCGGTGCAGCGCGCGCGCGATGAGCTCTTTCCCGGTGCCGGACTCGCCGGAGATGAGGACCGTCGAGTCGCTCTTCGCCACGCGCTCGACGAGCGAGAGCACCGCCTGCATCGGCGCGTAGTGTGTGACGATCTCCGGCACCCCGTCGAACCGGGAGAGCCGTTTCTGCAGCAGCACGTTCTCGCGCGCGAGCTGTCGCTTCTCCCAGGCGCGCCTGACGAGGACGTCGATCTCCGCCATGCGATACGGCTTGGACAGATAATCGTAGGCGCCGAGCTTCATGGCGCTGATCGCGGTCTCGATCGTCCCGTTCCCGGTGATGATGATGACCTCGGGTGGCGACGGCTCCTCGCGCACCTGTCGCAGCACCTCGAGCCCATCGAGCTCCGGCATCACGATGTCGAGCAGCGCGACGTCGTACGCTTCGGCCTTCATCGCCTCGAGCGCCGCACGCCCATCGCGCCGCGAGGTCACCTGAAACCCCCGGCCCGTGAGGTAGTTCTCGAGCAGCGTCCCGAGGTGCGCCTCATCCTCTGCGATCAGGACGCGGATCCGCGATTCGTCTCTCATGCCGTGCTCTCCCCCTCGCTCGGTGCCGCGGGGAGCAACACTCGAAACGTCGTGCCCTTCCCCAGGTGACTGTCGACTTCGATGCGTCCGTCGTGATCGGCGACAATGGAATAGCAGATCGACAAGCCGAGGCCGGTGCCGCGCCCCGGCGGCTTCGACGTGTAGAACGGCTCGAAGATCTTCGTCATCTCGCCGCGCGGAATCCCGTGTCCCTCATCGGCGATCTCGACGACGACGGGCGCTTCTCCGGGACGCCCCCGTCGCGTGCGCACGAGGATGGACCCCCGACCGTTCATCGCGTCCATGGCGTTGAGCAACAGGGCCATGAAGACCTGAATCAGCTGCTCGGCGTTGCCGCGCGTGAGCGGCCTCGATTCGCGATCGAGCTCGCGCACGACGGTCATGCGCTTGAAGCGCTCGTGGTGCTTGAGGAGAAAGAGCGTCTCCTCGAGCACCGCGTTCACATCGACGCCGACCTTCGTCGCGGCCTTCGGACGGCTGAAGTCCAGGAGTCCGTCGATGATGCGCTTGCACCGATGGACCTCACTGTCGATGATCCGCAGATAGTCGGTGAACCCCTGGCGCAGAGTCGCGTCCGCCGCCTGCTCCTGCAGCCGCAGCGCCATGCTCTCGGCGCACGCGCCGATCGTCGCCAGCGGGTTGTTCACCTCGTGCATGACGCCGGCGGCGAGCGTTCCGATCGCGGCCAGCTTCTCGGCCTGCGCGATCCGGTCCTGCGCCTGACGCCAATCGGTCATGTCTTCGCCGATGGTGATGACGTGCGTGACGTTCATGTCATCCACCCGCATCGGGATCTTCGAGATGCGAAAGGTGCGAAGATCGCCGGTCGCGCTCGACTCCATGTGGAAGGTGGAGATCTTTCCCGTCGCGAACACTTCCTCGAACTCGCCGCGGAGCAGCTCGGCGGGCTGACGGTGCAGGATCTCGAAGATCGTTCGGCCGATCGCCTCCTCGCGCGACACGCCCTGAATTCCCGTCTCGCGCTTGCGATTCCAGGCGTGGATCCGGTATTCGCGGTCGATCACGTACAGCCCCACGGGAAGCGAGTCGATGATCTTCTCGGTGAAGCGGCGCTGCTCCTCGATCTGCTGCGTGCGCAGGCGCACCTCGACCGCCATCTGCTGCGCATGCTCGGCGTTCGCGATCGCCGGGGCGAGCAGATCCGCCAGCGTCGCGACCACGATGCGCTCCTCGGAGTCGAGTGCCCGATCCACGCGAAGCACGAGCACACCAAGAAACCGCTCACCGGCGATCAGCCGGGCCAGCACGACCCGCGCGCTCGAGAGGTCCCCGGCCTCGAGCAGCTGCGAGATCTCGGTGTCGGTGGTCGCCCCGTCGCCCACGCCCCACGCACGGGTCAACCCCGCCGGCGCCAGCGCCCACACCGCGCAATCGGACGCGGTGAGCGCCCGCCGGAGCAGCTCGAGCACCTTGTGAAGGGCATCCTCGAGCGGCCCTCCAGCCGCCAGATGGGCGGCGACGTCGGAGATGAGCGCGAGCGCCGGAGACACCGGCTGAAGACTGGTGGGGGTGAGACGCGCGACGGGTGCCAATCGGCCTCGACGTGGGGGAAAAAAAGTGGGAGGACGGTCTGTCCAGCCCCCGGACAATATGACCGATGGCCCCCCCTGAAGGTCACGCATTTCCCGCCCCAAGAACGAAATCTTTCAAGGGGTTACGGCCACATGGCAGGACCTTTCGGCTTAAGGCCTCGACCAGTGGGCTGGCGGGGCGCGGCTCGCCCGCGGCGTCGCTACATCGCGATCTCCATCGGGGTGCCGAGGCGTCCGTCGCGGCGCGTCCCATCGATCGTGGCCGTCACCCGCTCGCCCTCGATCCGGACGTCGACCGCATGCCCGCGAACCTGCACGCCGCTGAGGTCCACGAGCTCGAGCCCGAGCGGCATCGGATCGATGGTCATCCCTCCCTCGTGCGGGCGAACACCGGCGACGTATTGCACGATCGCGTCGATGATCCACGAATGGGTGCTATCGCTCGCGAAGCGATGGGCCGACGCGCGCCCCTCGACGGGGTCGTAGTACTCGTGCGAGCCGATCCGCGTGGGATCCGCCCCCTCGAAGAACAACCGGATGGTGCGGCTCACGAGGTGGGCGACGTGCGGGCGCAAATGCGGAGCGTACGCGCGCGCGACGCGTGCGAGCGCATCGATCAGGTGCGAGTTGACGAGCGGCACCACCGGGCCGCTGAACGGCGCATCGCCGCGAACCCCGGACCGCGCACCCACGCGCGAAAAGCGCACGTCGTTCGCGGGCGCAGTCGCCACCGGGAAGCTCGTCCAGAACGCATCCGGATCGAGCAGCGATTCCTCGAGGCCGGCGAGGTGGCGCGCATCGGCGAGATCGGTCCGATACGGGTAGAAGCAAACCGCCGAGCGCGGCCCAACGCGCTTGCCCGTTTTGGGATGCACGTCGCGAAACAGCTTCCACTCCGGGTCCCACATCCGCTCGCGCACGGCGACCGCGAGGCGGGTGGCGGCGGCATCCCACTCCGGGGCGTCCTGCGGTGACTGGGCGCGCAGGGCAAGGCGTCCCAGCGCCACGAAGAGGCCATACGCCGCGACGGCGGCGTCGACCGCGCAGACGCTGCCCTGCTTGCGCCACCGGTCGCGATCGTCGAAGGCGACCTCGCCACGCATGACCTCGATGAGCCCGACGTTCGTCGTCCGCTCGCGGAAGATCCACCGTGCGTGGCGTGCGAGCACCGCGTACGCGCTCCGCACGAACCCATCATCGGGGTGGACGGCGTCGAGGGCGAGCACGGCTCCGCCCCAGTCGGTCAGCGCGTTCGCCGCCGTGGGCGTCCGGGCGCCACGGAGCTGCCACGGGATGCTACCGTCCTCGCGGACGGCGGCCAGCACCGTGCGGACGGCCCGCCGGGCGACGTCGGGATCTCGCATCCACCGTAGCTCGCGGGCGTGGCAGGCGGCGGCGTCGCTCGTGAGGCGGTGGAGGTGTCCGGTGCCCTCGCACACGCCCAGATCACCGGCCGCGAGGAGCTCGAGGCAGCTCCACCGGAACCAGTAGCAATGCTCGACGTACGGATCGGAGCAGCGAAACGACGGCACACGACTGAACTGGTCGCGCCACCGCCGGCGGCTGGCACCGCCTAACGTCGCGGCGTGGGCCGGGCTCGGTGCCGGCGACGGCGCGGGTGAAGAACGCGCGGCGACGGGAGCGGCCACCCGCATCGCGACCACGGTCGACGTGCCTTCGGCCGCCACGAACAGCGCGCGGTGCACCGCCGCGTAGATGACGTCAGCGGTGTCCACCTCGGCCGCGCCCGGCGGCAGGCCGTCGCTCGTCCATTGCGCGGCAAAGGGGCTGAAGCCCCAGCGCGGGTGCATCGGCGCACTCTCGCTGCGCGCGAGCCCCCAGCTGGTCGTGCCGCCCATACAGGCGAGGGCGAGCTCGTACGGCTCCCCGCCCGCTGCCGCTCGACGTCGGAACACGACGGTACCGTCGTATCGCACTGCCCCCTCGAGCGCCGTTCCGGGCTGTGCCGTCCAGGCGACGAGATGCATGCGTGTAGCGCGCGGGGCCTCGATGCGCCATTCGGAGGCGAACACGCCGCCCGGCTGCACCGTGCGCACCTCGGCCGCCGTCGCGCCGTTGCCGAGCCGGTACTCCACCGCCAGCTCGGCCGGGCTCCACCGGCGGGTCGTTAGGCGAGCCGCGATCTCGGCCCCCTCGTCGTCCAGGAAAGTGACGGTGAACAGCGGCCCGATCTCGTCGCCAAACAGGCTGGCGGGATCCCAGAAGCCGGGCGCGTCGAGCCAGAGCGGGTGCGGGGGCGCGAATACCAGTCCCTCGCCGGCCGACAGCTGCCATCGGTCGTCGCGGGCAAGCAGCTCGATCGGATCCACGGCCGGTGCCTAGTCCAGCTCCTCGATCCTCGCCAGGAGCTCGTCCGTGGTCCGTCGCTGCCCGAGCTGCCCCTCCACGTGTGACCACCGAATGATGCCGTGGCGATCGATCAGCACGTATGCCCGCCGCGAGAAGAAACGCTCCTCGTGCAGTACCCCGTACAGCCGCGAGACGTCGCGATGGAAATCGCTCAGCAGATCGACGCGTATGGTGTGCTTCGCCTTGAACTCGCGCAGCGTGGGGACCGAGTCGACCGAGATCGGCAGGACCGCGACGTGCGCCGCCGCGTACCGGTCAAAGTCCTCGCTGAACTCGCAGACTTCGGCGGTGCAAGTGCTCGTGAACGCGAGGGGGAAGAACGCGAGAAGGACGTTGCGCTCCCCACGATGATCGGAAAGCCGCACGGGCGTGCCCGCCGTCGAGTCGAGGGAGAAATCCGGTGCGACGTCCCCCACCCGCGGGGGCGACGCCGAGACGCTGGTAGCCATGTCGAGAGAACGAGGGTCGCTATGGGAACGCCGCCGGCAACGTTACCGGCGGCGCCTGGACGCGGCAAGGCGATGACGCGCCTCAGCCTTCCTGGCGTTGCACGCGATCGCCCCCACGTGGTGCGCGTGGCGCACGCTCGGCGCGACCAGGTGCCGGCCGAATGAGATCCTCGGCGGCAAGGAGGCTACGAGCGAGGTCCGCCATCGACATGTTGCGGCTTTGGCTCGTGCGCTGGAGAATGCGATATGCCGCGCTCTCGGTGATGCTCTCGCGCTCCATGAGGATGCCCTTCGCCCGCTCGATCACCTTCCGATCGTCCAGCTTCCGGCGCAGGTCGTCGCTCTCGCGCTGCGACGACAGCCAATCCTCATGGCGCGCGAAGGCCACCTGGATCGCCGCGTCCAGCTGGGCGGCCGTCACGGGCTTGACGAGATAGTGGAAGATCGGTGCGCGCGTGGCCTGCGTCACCGTCTCCGGGTCGCTGTACGCCGTCACGGCGATGATCGGGACGGGGCGCTCCTCGTGGATCTGTTGGGCGGCGGCGAGTCCGTCGAGGTGGGGCATCCTGACGTCGAGGAGCACCAGGTCGGGGCCCATCGTGCGCGCCATGGCAACGGCGCTGGCGCCATCTCCGGCGATGCCCACGACGGTATGGCCGAGCGAGCGAAGGTCCTGCTCGAGACCGAGCGCCGTCACGCTTTCATCCTCGCCAATGAGGATACGCAGGGAGGATCCCGGCACCAGAGGCTCCTGGAGAAGCAGAAGGAATTCTGGGGCTGCAAGAGATGGACCGGGGGTGCCCGGATGGGAACGGAACGTGCCTTCTTGCGTTCGGATGATCTCTTCCGCGGCCGTCTCGGATTCCGGGCGGGTTGCACAGGAGGCCGCGCACGTCCTTCTCGTGGGCTCGGCGGCTCGGCTGGCGCGTGCGTTGACCCGCGCCGGGCACGAGGTGACGACGATCCCATTCGAGGACGCGCTCGACCGGATCGACGATCGCGTCGAGGCGGTTGTCCTCACGACGCGCGGCCCCGACGCCCTGGCGTTGTGCGGCCGGCTCAAGACGCGCTTTCAGGTGCCGCTGCTGCCGGTCATCATCCTCCGTCAACGCCCGCATCGCGCCATCGGCACCGTGGCGCCCGACGCGTGGCTTCGCCCGACCACACGCGGACGCGAGATCGTCGCCCGGATCGAGGAGCTCGTCCGAATCCGCCGTGCGGAGCGTCAGCTGGCGCGCCTGAACGAAACGCTCGCGTCGCTGGCGGCCGAGAACGGCGAGTTGTATCAGCGGGCCCGGCTCGACGCGGCTCGCACGCTGGCGCTGCTCCGCGAGCTCCAGCACCGCGTGCGGAACAACCTCGCCGCCATTCAGGCACTGCTCGTGCTCGAGCGGCACCGCTCGCCTCGTCGCTCCCTCGACGAAGCCATCGACGTGGCCATCGCGCGCATCCGGGGCATGGCCGCGCTCCAGGATGCGCTGTCGGTCGACGCCGGAGCGGTGACGCTCGCCGCGCTCGCGCGCGCGATTACGCGCAACATGGTCGACGTCTTCGGATCCTCGTCGATCCCCGTCTGCGAGGTTCAGGGGGACGCCGAGGTGCCCGCGCAAGTCGGCAGCTCACTGGCCGTCGCGCTCAACGAGCTGATCATGAATGCCGTGCGCCACGCGGACGCGCGCAACGTGCGTGTCGCGATCGAGGGCACGGACGGGGAGGTCGTCGTCCAGGTGATCGACGACGGGCGCGGTATCGGCTCGCCGGGCTCGAGCGGTGGCGGCCTCATCATCGCGCGCACCGTCGTCAGGAACGAGCTGCGCGGCACGCTCGAGGTGGTGCCCGCCGCGTCCGGCACCGCGGTGCGCATGGTCATTCCCGTTCCGGAGCATCCCCCTGCGCAAACGGCCCGCTGATTCGCGGGCCGCGGAAATGGAGCGTGCGAGGCTCGAACTCGCGACCTTTCGGTTGCAAACCGAATGCTCTCCCAGCTGAGCTAACGCCCCGACAGGAGTGAAAGATAAACGGAGCGCTGAGGCCGTTCCAGCCAGTTGGGCACACGACTGGCGGTGAGCGTGTTCATCCGGTAGATCGTCCACCGCCGTCATTCCCGAGCGTCCTCCATGACCGCGACCCAGACTCCAAGTCCCACGCTGACCATCCAGTGTCAGTTTTGCCAGACCTGGAACCGCATCGATGCCACGCGCGCGGCCGACCGGCCGAAGTGCGGCAAGTGCAGCCGGCCAATCCTGCTCGACCGGCCCCTCAAGCTCACCGACGAGACGTTCGACCGCACGATCGCGACCGCGGAAGTTCCCGTGCTCGTCGACTTCTACGCCGACTGGTGCGGGCCGTGCAAGATGATGGCGCCGTCCGTCGACCAGCTCGCATCGAAGGTGACCGGCCGCGCGCTAGTCGCGAAGCTCGACACCGACGCCTCGCCGAGGACGGCGCAGAAATTCGACATTCGAGGAATCCCGTCGGTGATCGTCTTCCGCGACGGTAAGGCGGTGTCGCAGCAGGCGGGGGCGGTGCCTCTCGCGGCACTGGAGAAAATGCTCGGCGTTGTGTGAACTACAGGGTGTCGAGGGACCGAGGGGTCGAGGGGTCGAGGGGTCGAGGGATCGAGGGC
>DATBIU010000041.1:0-2193 GCA_036556765.1 Gemmatimonadaceae bacterium
GGAATGAGGGCCGAGGACCGAGCGAAACGAGTACCTCCATCCTCAGTCCTCAGTCCTCAGGTCTCATTCCTCGTGGCCTTTCGGCGTCGACGGAGTCAGGAATCCCTCCGGCCCCCTCGCTTCATCGACGGCCGCGTCCCAGTCGGGTGCCTCGCCAGGCTTGTTGAGGCGTAGGGACTCGAGCACTCGTTGGGCCAGAGCAGACGGCGCGTCCAGAATCAGCAGCAACGCCAGATCGTCGCGATAGGCCGCGAAGCGCGCCGTGGCGCCGATGGCGTGCACGAGCCGTCGCGATTCACGCAGCCACGCGATGGTGCGCGAGCTGTCGCCCTCGACCAGGCGCGGCGTGAGGAGCACGGAGGTCGCGCGTCGGCCGGCCGCGATCAGGCCCTGGTGGATCGCGAGGCCCTCCCGCGCGCGAGACGGCAAGGGAATCGATGTCATGGCGTGAAGCCCCTTCGTGAGCCGCTCCACGCGCAGACGCTCGAGCCGGTGCGCGACACGTGCGCGAAGCTCGAGGGGGACGAGCGGCTTGGTGAGCATCTCGTCGATGCCCGCGTCGTACGCCGCCAGGAGGGTCGCACTATCGAGATTCCCACCGAGCATCACGATCGGAAGCTCGCGATAGGCGATCATTCCGCGCAGCAGCCGCGTAAACGCGATCGCATCGAACGACGGGAGCCGCGCCTCGAGCAGCAGGACGACAGGTTGCTCGCGCTCCAGCGTCTCGAACACGCGCAGGGGTGAGTCGAGCGTGACGATGCGCAGCCCCGAGCCCAGCGAATAGCGAGCGATCTCGAGAATCGACGCGTCATCGTCGAGCAGGAGGACCGTGGGTCGCAGCCAGGTGGTCGCCACGAGGAGCGCATCGGCGCGATCGAACAACCGATCGGCGTCCGTGGACTCCTCGAGGGAGTCACTGATGTGAAGCGTGGGAAGCCAGCGGTCGGAGGGCGGATGTGGCGAACGTGCCTCGTGCTCGCGAGGCGTGACCACGAGATGCGGGACGCGATCCCGGACGGGCGCGGGCGACGCGCCAACCTCGAGGGCATATCCGCGCGCGGCTGCCCTTTCCGTCAGCGCGGCTCTCGTCCGATCCGACACCCCCACGAGGAGCATTCGCCTCCTCGGCGCCGACGTCAGTGTAGGGAGCTGGCCCGCTTCCAGCGGATGCTGGAACGCGAGGCGAAGCGCACTCACAAAGTGCGTGACGAGCGTCGATCGGCTGTCGCGATCGAGCTCGGAATCGGTGCTCCATGCCGCCACACGCTCGGCGAGCTTTGCGGCGAGCATGGTCGCATCGAGGAACCCATAGTTTTCGGCGGCGGTTTCCACGCGTCGCAGATCGCGCCTCAGCGCTTCGAGCGCCCGCGCCGACGTCGGCATCGCGGTGAGCTGCGCGGCCAGACGCTCGAACGTCGCGACCAACGGCTCCGACGACGCGCGAAAGTGCTCACGCAACGCAGGGAGCGCGACACCGAGGTCCGCCGACGCCCCGCCATTGTGGTCGATGGTGGTACCGGTCATCTCAACGCGCAGCTGGATGCAACGGCAGCGTGCTCCCCGCTCGAGGAACTCGCGTAACATATCGAGGGGGCAGGTGGTGCGCGCCCCCGCCGCACGTTGGAGGGGCGATGTGCCGAGCTCGATAGTGGGGCTGGTGAAAGCGAGCGCGGCCCGTTCATATTCGCGCTCCTCATGACCACGCCTCCCGATCCTCCCCGCCCCACGGCGCACGTGTCACTGCGCACGAAGCTGCTATGGGTCGCGGCGTTCTACTTCGCCTCGGGCTTTCCATTCGGCATCGCGACGGAATTGTTGCCGGTGTACTACCGCCAGCGCGGGGTAAGTCTCACCGACATCGGACTCCTGACGGTCATCGCCCTGCCGTGGACGTTCAAGTTCCTGTGGGCACCGCTCGTCGATCGCATCGGGACGTACAAGCGGTGGCTGCTCGCCGTGCAGGTGGGGCTGGCGGTGACGATGCTCGGGCTTCTCGTCGCCGATCCCGCGGGCGCCATGCCCCTGCTCTGGATCGTGCTTCTGGCGATGGCCACCCTCTCGGCCACGCAGGACATCGTCGTCGACGCGTACACCATCCGCCTGCTCGACACCCGGGAGTACGGCGCCGCCAACGGGATGCGTGTGACCGCATATCGAGCGGCGATGCTGGTCGCTGGCGGCGTGCTCCTC
>DATBIU010000042.1:0-6153 GCA_036556765.1 Gemmatimonadaceae bacterium
CCGCAATCCGCAGTCCGCACTCCGCAATCGCCTTCAGACGTGAGTCATCACCTTCTGCCGATGTCTCGCCGCCTTCGCCCGGTTCCCGCAGGTCGCCATGTCGCACCACCGGCGGCGGCCGTTCTTCGTCCCGTCGAAGAACACGCGCGGGCAGCGCGCGTCGGCGCACCGACGAACGCGAACCAGCTCCCCCAGCACGAGCGCGTCTGCCGCCGACTCCACGACCGGGATCATTAGCCCGGCGAAGGCGTCGCCCACGGGAACGAACGAGCGCTGGAAGGTGCCATCCGGGCGCGGCTCGAGCCGGCGGGTGCCGGCGCTTCGCCCAAGCACACGGTTGATTTCGTTGACCGCGTTCAGCCGCACCTCCGCTACGTGCATCCCACGCTCGGCGAGCGATCGGAGCGCGGCCCGAATGCGGCGCGCATCGGCGAGGGCGGCGGTCGCCCCGGCTGGCTGTTGAACCGCTCGCCGGCGAATGCCACCGCCGCGCTCTCCATCCAGCACGGCGGCACTCTCGAGCCAGCGGACCAGCGCGTCGAAATCCCGGAGCAGATCGATGCGGCTCCCGCGCCGCGCGTCGTCGGTATTCACGAAATCGAGCCAGAGCCGCTCGCCGAGAAAGGCGAACGGAACGACCTCGAGCACGGTTGTGAGCGGGAGCGACATGAAATGAATTCGCGCGGGGGAGAAAGCATATCCCGGTCGGTCGGACGAATCAAGCGGCCAAAATCCGGGCCCGAGGTGGCGAGGGACCGTGACCGCCATCACGTCCGCCGGTGACCTCGTTAGGCGCCGGACGGCCCGATCCTTTCGCGATTCCCTCGGTTGCGCTGGACGACGGACGAGCGATCGGCGACATTCCGTGACCACCATGAGCTCCGATCTCCTCACCGCCGTCCGACTCGTCGCCGTGGGCTCCTCCAACCCGGTGAAGATCGGCGCCACCCGCGCCGTCATCACCCGAGTGGCGCCCGCGGCGCGCGTCGAAGGCGTGTCGGTGTCGTCGACCGTGCGCGATCAGCCCTGGGGCGATGATGAGACCATCCGAGGCGCCCGCTCCCGCGCCGCCGCCGCACGCCAGGCGCTCGACGCCGACCTCGGCGTCGGCATCGAGGGAGGAGTAGTCGAGGACGCGGACGGCCTTCGAACCTGTGCCTGGGCGGTGGTCGTCGGCTCGGACGATCGCGAGGGCAGGGGCGGGTCGCTCGCCATGCCGCTGCCACCAGTCGTCGCCGACCTCGTGCGCGGCGGCCTCGAGCTCGGTCATGCGATGGACGAGGTGGCCGGTACTCAGAACGTGAAGCAGGCGCAGGGAGCGGTGGGACTCCTCACGCTCGGGCTGATCGACCGGCAACGCGCGTACGAAGCGCTGATCACGTATGCGCTCGCTCCCTTTCTCGTCCCCGAATACTGGGTGGGAGCCGGTCCTCGAGGTGCCCGCGCTGGGTTCGCACATCGAGCACCTTGAGCACATCGAGCACATCGAGCACCCAGGACTCCCCATGCCTCCAAAATCTCCCTTCGTCATCTCCGAGTACGTCCGGTGGGGCGACATCGATCTCGCCGGCATCATCTGCTACGGAGCGTACATTCGTTTCTTCGAGCTGGCGGAGACCGAGATCTTCCGTGCCGCGGGACTCCCGTTCAAGGAGATGTTCGACCGCTACGACATGTGGCTGCCGCGGAAGATCATGCACACCGAGTTCTTTTCGCCCGCGCTGCTCGATGAGCGGCTGAAGGTCGTCACGTACTTCAGTCGCATCGGCACCACGTCGCTCACGATCAACTTCGACGTCATGAGCGCCGAGGGGGTGCTCCATGCGACCGCGCACCAGGTGCTCGTGTGCGTTGCTCGCTCGACGTTCGCCAAGAAACCTCTCCCGGCCGAGGTCACGAGTGCCCTTCAGCGGTTCGTGATGGCGCCGGAAGACGCCAGGAAAGCGGCGTAGACTTCTTTCGAGGATTACGGAATGCGGATTTCGGATCGCGGGAGCGTGGTCGGCATCGTGTTGGTCGCGGCCGCGTGCGCGGCAGGGACGCCGCGAACGGAGGCGCCCGCCGCCATACCAGCCGTGGCAGGTGCCGCGCCGTCGCGGCCGCGCCCCTACCCGGTGTTCGAGACGCGTGACTTCGCGCGCGCCGTCGAGCGCGGAACGCGAACGCGAACCGGGCGGCCCGGCCCGAACTACTGGCAGCAGTACTCCACCTACCGCCTCGAAGCCGCCTACGACCCCGCCACCAAGCGCCTGACCGGTCGCGGTACCATGCGCTACGAGAACCGCTCCCCGGACACGCTCGCCAACGTCTTTCTGCATCTCTATCCGAACCTCTTCGCCCCGAGCGCGATTCGGAACGAGGAGGTGCCGGTGACCGGCGGTGTGGAGCTGCGACGCGTCGCGATCGGTGGCCGTGCCGTGGGTGCGGCACCTAACGGAACCGCGACCGGGTACGAGGTGTCGTCCACGATCCTCCGCGTTCGTCCGCCCGCGCGTATCGCGCCGGGCGCCTCGGTGGAGCTCGAGATCGAGTGGCAGTACACGATTCCGCCCGATGGCGCGCCGCGCGGGGGCGACGATGGGGAAATCGCGTACATCGCCTACTGGTATCCTCAGTTCGCGGTCTACGACGACGTCGCGCGTCGCTGGCAGACGGATCCGTACATGGGGAACGCCGAGTTCTACATGGGCTACGGCGATTACGACGTGTCGATCACCGTTCCGGAGGGGTGGCTCGTCACCGCCACCGGAGAGCTCGCGAACGCGGCCGACGTCCTGAGCGCGCAAACGCGGGCGCGCCTCGATTCCGCCAGACGCTCGCGGGCCATCACGCACGTGGTGGGCGAGGCGGACCGTGGGGCCGGGAAGGCGACCGCTCGCGGGCGCGACGGAAAGCTCGCCTGGCGCTTCCGCGCCACGAACGTCCGCGATTTCGCCTTCGGGACGTCCGACGACTATCTGTGGGACGCGACGGTTGCGGTCGTCGGCGATGCGACCGGGGATGGCCGCCCCGACACCTCGGCGATTCACACCTTCTGGCGGCCGGCGCGCCGCGCATGGGCGTGGGACCAGTCGGCTCGTTATGCTCAGCACTCCGTCGAGTTCCTGTCCCGCTACCTGTGGCCCTACCCTTACCCGCACATGACGGCGGTGGATGGCGTGGTGTCGTGCAGCGGGATGGAGTACCCGATGATGACGTGCATCGGCGGGCGACGCGACACGCTGGCGCTCTACTCGGTGACGGTGCACGAGATTGCGCACATGTGGTTTCCCATGCAGGTCGGCTCGGATGAGAAGCGATACTCCTGGCAGGACGAGGGGCTCACGCGCTTCAACCAGGCGCAGGGGATGCAGGAGTTCTTCCCCGGGTACGATCGGGAGGGCCTGTCCCGCGACAACTACCTCGCGCTTGCCCGCGATGGCCGCGAGGTGGAGCTCATGCGGCACGGCGATCTCTATCCCGTGGGATCGCCCGCGTTCGGGATCGCCAGCTACGACAAGATGGCCATCAATCTCCGGTCGCTTCGGGCTCTCCTCGGCGACGACCTGTTTCTTCGCGCCTATCGCGAGTACGGTCGGCGGTGGATCAACAAGCATCCCACGCCGTACGACTTCTGGAACACCGTCGAGGACGTCGCGGGCCGGGACCTCGACTGGTTCTGGACCACCTGGTGGTTCGAGACGTGGACGCTCGACCAGGCGGTGGCCGGCGCGCGGGTAGAGGGCGATGCGCTCGAAGTCACGATCGAGGACCGCGGCCTGGCGCCGATGCCGGTGCGGCTCTCCATCACGCGTACGGACGGTCGGGTCGAGCGGCTGGAGCTTTCCGTCGAGCCGTGGCTCGCCGGCGGCCGCACGCAGACCGTGCGCATCGCCGGCGCCGCGACCGTGCGCGCGGTGGAGATCGATCCAGAGCTGGCGTTTCCCGATGTCGATCGGGGGAATAATCGATGGGAACGACCGTGAGGAATGAGGACTGAGCGGTGAGGAAAGTAGACCGACCGAGCAGAGCGATGCACAAGATCTGAGCACCGTTGGCGCTCGGTCGGACTTCTTGACGCCGATTCCTCACTCCTCGCTTCTTCTACCTCATTGCTTTTCGCTGGCACGTTTCTCCATGTTCTCTTCAGCAACCAGAGGAGGACGTATGAGTACCCGCATTTCGTCGGCGCTCCTCGTCGCGCTGATGTCGATGCCCTGTGCGCTGTCGGCGCAGGCGTCGGACGTCAGGCTGGATGAGGTCATGTCGGCCCAGGATCAGATGGCGACGGGCGTCGCCAATCTCAGCGCGGCGCAGCGCCAGAGTCTGGAGCGGTGGCTGGCCCGCTACACCGGCACGGTGGCGGCCGTGGCGCGCCGCATCGACCGCGCCCCCGCGCGCGAGACGGACATTCCGCGAGCCGATGCTCCACGCGTGGAGCCGTCTCGTCAGGCACCGCTCCGCCAGGCCGAGCAGCCGAGCCTAACGGGTAAGCCGTGGCTGCCGCACAAGCTGCCGAATGGCGCGCAGATGCTGCGCTCCATGGATGGCTCGACGTTCGTCATGCTCGCCGACGGGACGATGTGGGAGGTGTATCTGCCGCACCGTCCGCAGGCCGAGACGTGGCGCCCGGGCGATCTCATTCAGATCCGGCAGGCGTCGGTGGTCACCGGCGACTTCGACTATCAGCTCGTGAACGGGGTCGCGCGCAGCACCGTGTCGGCGCGCTTCGCGGGGTGGGTCGAGATGAAAGAGGGCGACGCGACCGAGGGTCAGGCGCCCAGGCAGTAGCGCGCAGCGCCCTGCGACCCCGGCCTCGCGCTTACGAGGCTGAGGGTCGCAGCGCCCGCCCCGCGCGTCGTTCCGCGCGCTGCCCGTCGCGCAGCGCAGGAACTCCATTCACGATCACGAGGCGGATTCCCTCCGGATACCGGAACGGCTCCGCGAATGTCGCTCGATCGACGACGGTCGCCGGGTCGAACACCACGACATCGGCGGCATAGCCCTCGCGCAACATCCCGCGATTCTCGAGTCGTACGCGCGACGCCGGGAACGACGTCATCTTCCGAACCGCCTCCTCGAGCGTGAGCACGCGGCGCTCGCGCACGTACTGCGCGAGCACGCGCGGGAAGGACCCGAGTGAACGGGGATGGGGGTGCCCGCGACGCGCCGGTCCGTCGGTGGCGAAGGCCCCGCCGTCGCTGCACACCATCCCGAGCGGATGCGCGAGAAAGCGCTCGATGTTCTGCTCGCTCATCGCGAAGCCCACCATCCCGACGTCGCCGTTGCTTCGCTCCAGCAGCCCGACGGCGGCGTCGTACGGATCGATCGCCGAGGCCTTCGCCCAGCTTCCCAGTCGCTGGCCTTCCACCGCGCGATCGGCGTCGTTCCGGACCGACGTGATCTGCACGTTGTCCCAGCCGCCGATCAGCTCCGCCTTCGCGACCGCTTCGCCGCGAATGCGCGGGGCAGTCACCGAATCGCGCAGGCGCGCGAGAAAGCGCTCGGTGCCACCGTCGCGACTCCAGGGCGGAAAGAGATTCGTCAGGCCCGTCTGATACGCCACGTAGGGATAGCGGTCGAAGGCCACGTCCATTCCCCCGGCGCGCGCCCGCTCGAGACGCTCCAGTGCGGCATCGATCTTCGGCCAGTTGCGCGGGCCCTGCGTCTTGAGGTGTGCCACCTGCAACGGGCAGCCGGCCGCGCGCGCCACCGCGATCGACTCGTCGATCGACTCGAGCAGCTGATCGTCCTCGTTCCGCATGTGCGTCGCGTACGGGAGCCGTGCTTCGGCCAGCGGCTGGCAGAGCGCAGCCAGCTCCTCGCGTGAGGCGAACGCGCCCGGGACGTACTCGAGGCCAGACGACACGCCGCAGGCGCCTTGCGCCAGCGACGCTCCCACGAGCGCGTGCATTCGCATGATCTCCGCGCGCGTGGCGGGCCGATCCGCGTTGCCCACGACCACGCCGCGAATGGTGCCGAGCCCGACCATCGTGGCGAGATTCACCGCCGGAGGCAGGGCGTCCACGCCGGCGAGGAAATCGCTGATCGAGTCGAACTCATGCCCCGCACGCATGGCGTGGCGAACCCGCTCGGCGGCGTCATCATCGTGCTCGCGCGCGGGCCCGCGCGAGCCACCGTCCTGTCCGACGACGACGGTGGTGATCCCCTGGC
>DATBIU010000043.1:0-16317 GCA_036556765.1 Gemmatimonadaceae bacterium
CGAGATCCGAACGGCAAAGACGTCAGATGTCAGAATTCAGATGTCAGAATTCAGAATGCGCATTCTGAATTCTGACATCTGAATTCTGACATCTGACGTCTTTGCCGTTCGGATCTCGCCTTATCGCCGAGCGTAGGACGCGAGCTGCTGCAACGGATGGAACGTCTGAACTCCATTCTTCATCCACAGCTCGCGGAACGGCGTCGTCGTCAGCTCCCAGTCCTCGAGCAGCTCCGTCATCGCCTGCGTGTGGATGACGATGCCGCCCTTCTCCTCCTCGTTCTCGGAGAACTGGCCGGCCATCACGATCGTCGACGAGTAGAAGCCCTCCTCGTCGTGCATGAACGCCTGGTACCGGTGCTCCACGCGCGACCACTCGAACTCGGTCACCGTCATGTCGACGATCGGCTGGCCGCGCTCGGTGGCGTGAATGGTCACGTGCCCGTCGCCGCGATCCCACCGCAGGTCGATGTCCTTCATGTAATGCGGAAGGTGCCAGCGCTCGATCGCGTGCTCGCGCGACTCGCGCGTGGTCGTCGCCAGGCGGAAGGGGAAGAACGCCGATCGCGGCCACGGCTGGCCCTGCTCGACGCGGGGCGCCGTCAGGATCGACAGGATGAGCTCGCCGTAGGAGCCCACCGGGCTGTCGTGGAAGTCGAACGCCATCACCGACAGCACGCTCGATCCGTGGTGCGGCTCGATCGGCTGGAGATCCTGTGGCAGCAGCGCCCGCGCGTTCTCGGTCGGGAACTCGAAGAACCCGCCGATGGCATCGCGGTAGTGGTACTGCACGAACCCGTTGTCGCTCATAGGATGATGCCCTCTTCACGAAGTACGCGGGCGAGGATCGAGACGCCCTCGTCCAGCTGCTCGAAGGTATGCGAGGCCGAGACCGACACGCGGAAGCGGGACCGGTGCTTGGCGACCGCGGGATAGATGATCGGCTGCAGGTACAACCCGGCGCGAAGCAGTTTGTGCCCGATCTCGAACACGCGCCGGTCGTTGCGGATCATGACGGGGAAGATCTGCGACGTGGAGTCTCCCACATCGACTCCCTCCTCGTCGAGCCGCTTTCGAATGTGCGCGACGTTCGTCCACAGCGTGTCGCGCAGCTGAGGCTCCCGCTGCGCGATGCTCAGCGACTCGAGCACGCCCGCCGCGACCACCGGCGACAGCGAGCACGAGAATACGCGCGAACGGGCGAAGCCTTTCAGATAGTTGTAGAGGTTCCGGGAGCCGGCGACGTACCCGCCCTGCCCGCCAAGCGCCTTCGAGAACGTCCCGACGTGGATGTCGATCTCCTCGTCGAGTCCGTAGTGTTCGGCGACGCCCCGCCCGTTCGGCCCGTAGACGAAGCACGAGTGCGCCTCGTCGAGCAGAATGCGCGCCCCGTACCGCTTGCAGACCTCGACGATGTCCGGCAGCGGGCAGACGTCCCCATCCATGGAGTAGATGCCCTCGACGGCGACGAGCTTCTTCCCGCTGGTTTGCCGCAGCTTCTTCTCGAGGTCGGCAACGTTGTTGTGCCGGAAGAACCGGACGTTCGCCTTCGAGAGAATGGCGCCATCGACGATCGACGCGTGCGAGTTCTGATCGGCGATGATCCAGTCGCCCGGGCGCATGAGGCCGGAGATCATCCCGACGTTGGTGCTGTACCCGGTCGGGAAGACCATGGCCGCTTCCTTGCCCTTGAACCGCGCGATGGCTTCCTCGAGCTCGACGTGGATGTCCATCGTGCCCGAGAGGATCGGCGATCCCGCGGCGCCAAGGCCGTATCGGTCCAGCGCGCGCTTGGCCGCTTCGATGACCTCGGGCCGATAGCTCAGCCCGAGGTAGTTGTAGGATGACAGGTTGAGCAGCGGGACCGTGCGACAGTGGAGCTGCTCCTCGAGCGAGATGCGCGCCGCGGGCGGCGTCGCCATGGGCTGCGCGAACAGGTAGTAGCCCTGCGGCACGGCCCGGTTGTACCATTCATTGTACGGCTCGAGAATCGCGAACGGGTCGTCGCTCGACGAGTAGAAAAAACTGCTATAGTCGTAGTCCAGGACGTTGCTACTCGCCGGCGCTTCGACTCGTGTTGCCATTGGTGATCTCCCAGTGAATTCCATCAGCTCCGACGCCCTCGGCGCCGCGCCCGCGCTGAAGCCGGCGCCCGCCTCCCGAGTGACACGAGCGTACCGTGCCGCGCGGAGCCTACTGTTTCTGCTCGTCTTCTTCGTTCACCTGCTAGTCGTCATCGCGGCGGGCCAGCGACTGGTCATTCTCCCGCTGCTGAAGATCTTCCCTCGTTACAGCCTGCGCATCCGACGCGCCTGGCTTCGCCTCCACGCCATCGTCACCACCGGGCTGGCTCGCACCTTCGGCGGGATGCGCCTCAAGGTGCAAGGCGCCATTCCCCGTGAAAGCGTCGTGGTGGTCATGAACCACCAGTCGGTGATGGACATCCCGATCGGCGTGCTGCTCATTCCCGGGCCCTATCCCATCATCCCCACTCGCGACCGCTACAGCCGGGGCGTCCCCGGTATCGCCACGTTGGTCAAGCTCCTCCGATATCCCGTGGTGTCGCAAAAGCGTGAGAATCTGCGTACCGAGCTTCCCGCGATCGCCGAAGCGGCCGATGCCACCGCGCGCGGCGAGAACTCCATGCTCATCTTCGCCGAAGGCCACCGCACCCGCGATGGCCTGATCGCTCCCTTCATGCGCACCGGCTTGCGCGTCGTCCTGGAGCGGGCGAAGCGGCCGGTCTACTGCGTCGTCGCCGACGGGCTCTGGCACGCCCGAACCACCTTCGACGCCGCGACCGGCTTTGCCGGAGCGACGTGCTCCGTGCACATCCTCGGGCCGTTCACACCCCCGTCGAGCAACACCGACGACTTCATCGAAGGCCTGCGCGACCGCATGGTCGCCGAGCTGGATGCCATGCGCGCGGCCCGTGCCGCCATGGCCCCCGATGCCGCATCCGCCTCGGCCGCCTGACGAGCCGGCGGTTCGCGCCGCCCTGCTGCGCGGCGTCGATACTCCCCCCTTCGAGGACACGGCCCGTCTCGCGACCTTCCTCACCCGCGCCTTCGGCCCCAGTACGGCGGCCGTTATCCACTACGGCTCCCACGCGCAGAGCTCCGATGCCCGCCCGGACAGCGCCCACGACTTTTTCGTCGTCGTGGATCGGTACGCCGAGGCTTATCAGTCGCTGAGCGCGACGGTGCGTCCGAGCTATTCCGCTCGAACCGCGACCAGCCTCGCCCACATCCTCCCGCCCAACGTCATCTCGCTCACCTTCGCTGAGCCGGATCGAACGCTGCGGGCGAAGTGCGCGGTGCTCTCGGTGCGCGATCTGCGCCGCCTGTGCTCCCCTCGTGCGCCCGACCACTTTACTCGCGGCCGGCTGTTTCAGCACGTCCAGCTCGTGTGGACGCGCGACGCGCGCTCGCGACAGGAAGCTCTGGATGCGCTTCTCGACGCGCGGGTGGGCACCATCGAGTGGAGCCGCCCCTATCTCCCTTCGGTTTTCAATGCGGAATCGTACTGCCGACGACTGCTGGAAACTTCGTTCGCCGCGGAAATCCGCCCGGAAGGTGGTGAGCGTATCGCCGCGCTAATCGCGGCACAGCGAGATGTGGTCCTGCCCGTCTATGACAGCCTGCTGCAATGGCTTGTCGGCTCAAGGATAGTGGCCCAGGAAGGGAATGTCTACCGCTTGACTACCCCGGTTAACCCCCTCCAGAGAGTCGGGAGCCGCCTGTGGTTCCTCAAGAGCAAGGGCCGGGCGACCGCCCGCTGGCTGAAGTACGTGGCGCTCTACGAAGGGTGGCTCGAGTACATCGTTCAGAAGATCGCGCGCCGCAGCGGGCGCACCATCGTGCTGACCGAGCGTGAGCGCCGATGGCCACTCATCTTCCTCTGGCCCAAGGTCATTGAATACGTCAGAACTCGTCCCCAGGTCCGGTCAGTGAGGAAAGAGGAATGAGGAGTGGGCAATCCATCGTTAGAAACTCCTTCTGCCTCGGTCCTCACGCCTCATTCCTCATTCGATGTCAACGACGATCTCGCTAACCCTTGTCGGAATTCTCCTGCTCACCATGCCCCTCTACGCGGTCGTGGCCCGTGGCAAGCCCATCGATCCCGAGGTCGCGCGCCGACCCAAGACCATTCTCCTCGGGCACTGGGTGCGCGACTGGCTCATGTGGGTCATCGCCCCGATGGAGCGCGGGTTCGTTCGAGCGGGCATCTCCCCTGACTTCTTCAACTTCCTCGGGGCGGCGCTGGGGCTCGCCGCCGGCATCGCGTTCGCCACCGGCGACTTCGCCATCGCGGGGTGGCTCGTATTGCTCGGCGGCGCGGCCGACATCTTCGACGGGCGCATCGCGCGCGCTCGGGGGCTGGCGAACAAGTACGGTGAGTTCCTCGACTCCACCCTCGACCGCTTTGCCGAGACGTTCACCTACACGGGCTTGGCGCTCCACCTCGCACATACCTCGTGGATGGCGCTGTCGACGGTGCTGGCGCTCGGGGGGTCGATGCTCGTGAGCTACACCCGAGCCAAGGGCGAGGCGTTAGGCGTGAGCTGCAAGGGAGGGATCATGCAGCGGGCCGAGCGCCTGGTGCTGCTCGCGCTCGCGGCGTTGCTCGATGCTCCGCTCTCCGCGCGCGCCGGCTGGCGTCCGGGGACGGTCCTTGGCCTGGCGGTGGCGGCGATCGGCGTAGGGTCGCTGGGGACGGCGATGTACCGGACGTGGTTCATCGCCCGGCGATTGAAAGGGGGCGAATGATCACTGGTTCTCCACCTCGCTCAGCACGCGCTCGATCTGCCCCGCGTGTCGCTGGGCATGGACGACCAGCACCGTGAGCGCGTCGCCGAGATTCATGCGAAGGATGGGAGCCACCGGTGACCGCATCTTCACGCGCCGCCAGTCCATCGTGCCCGCGTCGGCGATGAGCCGGCCCACCTCTTCCTGGCGGCGCAGAAACTCCTCGGAGGCGCCAGACCGCGGGGCGGGCCCGGGCCTGTAGCTGCGCGGTGCCGGCAGCTTTCGCGGACTTCGCAAGCTCGCCGCGAGCAGTCCCCCCATGATCGTAGGCGTCCAGACCGCGTTGCCGTCCACGGGACCGCCACGCTGTTCGCCAATGAGCGAACGCAGCGTCGCGAGATACGAATCCGCGGAGACGATGAGGTGCTCGAGCACCTCGGCGACGCTCCACCCTCCGCTCGCGGGTCGCCGAGCCAGCCGGTCGGCCGGCGCTCCCGACAGCCTGGCGCGAACGCGGGCGATGACGGCCTCATTCTCGTAAAGGAGCTTCTCGCGATGCCGTCGCTGAGGGATTCCCATGCCGGTCGTACGTGAAGGTGAACTCGGGCGCGGGCGATCGCGCGTGAGGGAGGCGTCGGTCGATCCCCGACGCGGGGGATGCAAATGCCCGATCACGGCGGATGGGCGTCCCCATTCTATTCCAAGGGCAAGGTCGGCGCGCGGGGGTTGACGCAGCGGTGTGGTTCACTCGGATCGCTGTAACAAAACGTTCCAGGGTGAAACGTTTCGATGAGGACTCCTGGCCGAAAGATTCGCGACTACGTGTCGCGTAAGTCTCTGCTCCATCGGTGGTTGGATCGCGCGGCTCAGCCGGTCGGCACGTGGCGTATCGCCTGCCTATACGCCTGTCGAAGCGCGCCCTCGGTATGGCGCGAAACCACCGGCCCTAAATGGAGCAGCCGATATGAACCGCCAGACCTTTCTTCTACTCGCGATCGCCGCCCTCGCGGCCTGCAGCGACGCCGCCGGCCCCAACGGCCAGCCCCTCACGATGTCGTTCGCGTCGAACCAGCGTAGCCCGGCCGCTGCCGCGAGCATCACCGGGCTGCACGCCGACGTCACGGTGGGCGACGGCACCAACACGCTCGTGCTCACTCGCGTGCAGCTCGCGCTTGGCGAGATCGAGCTCGAGCCGCCGGGCATCGACGATTGCGACAATTCCGGCCCCGGCAGCTCCGACTGTCCGGAGATCCGACTCGCGCCGGCGCTCGTGGATCTGCCGTTGACCGGTGGGGTCACCACCGCGTTCTCCACCGCGATTCCCGCCGGCTCGTATCATGAGGTCGAGCTCAAGGTCGACGCCGTCGAGAGCAACGACTTTGGCGCGGCTGCGTTCTTCGCCTCGAACCCGAGCTTCCCGCGCGGGAAGAGTGCCCGAGTGGAAGGCACCTTCAACGGCCAGCCCTTCGTCTTCACGAGCTCGGTGGAAGCCGAGGTCGAGCTCGAGTTCGAGCCGCCGCTCACGGTGGACCAGTCCGGAATGAACGTGACGATCAACGTCGATGTCTCGAGCTGGTTCCGCTCCAACGGTGTCCTGATCAATCCGCTCGGCGTGGACGCGCAGAGCCAAATATCTTCCAACATCAGCGCGTCGTTCGAGGCGTATCACGACGACGATCGCGATGGCCACCGCGATGACTGATCGCGGCGGAACCTGACCTTTACCTGGCGGCGGGGGGTCGATACGTCCCCCCGCCGCGCTCACGTGCCAGCGCTCACCGTCCTCTCACTCACCGACTCCTTCTCCGCCATGTGGGCCTCACTCGCGGAGGCCTGCGGGCTCGCGCTCGTGACCGCAGCCTCGCCCGCGGAACTCCATCGACTGCACGACGCCGTCGGCATCGTCACGGCCGGGGGCGCGGAGGAACGGCTCGAGCCGGTTCTCCGCGAGATCGCGCCGTCGGGGGGAGAGGTGGCCGCGGTGGGGGCGTTGGCCAGCCATCACCTCGCGGCGGCGGTAGTCCGTGCCGGCGCGGCGGAGCTATTCGCCCTGCCGCAGGACGCTGCGTTGCTGCGATCGTGGCTCGCCGAGCGCGCGGACCGGCTGCGCGGCGCGCAGTCACGTGATGCGTTCGTCGCTCGTGAGGCGTCGAAGTATCGCTTCGAGGGCATTCTCGGAGAGAGCGACGCCCTCAGGCAAGCGCTCGAGCGCGCGGCACTCGTGATTCCGCACGCGACGGTCACGCTGCTTCTGACCGGAGAGACGGGAACGGGCAAGGAGCTTCTCGCTCGCGCCATTCACTACAACGGCCCGCGGCGAGATGCTCCGTTCGTCGATGTGAACTGTGCGGCGATTCCCGAGACGCTGCTGGAAAGCGAGCTGTTCGGCCACGAGAAGGGCGCCTTCACCGATGCCACGACGACGAAGCCGGGGCTGTTCGAGGTCGCGAGCCGCGGAACCCTGTTTCTCGATGAGATCGGCCATCTCCCGCTCGCGCTCCAGGGCAAGCTCCTGCGCGCGCTCGAGGAACGATCCGTCCGGCGTGTGGGTGGAACGCGCTCCATTCCGGTCGACGTGCGGATCATTGCCGCGACGCACGTGGACCTCGCCGCCGCGGTGACTCGCGGCGAGTTTCGCCAGGACCTGTACTACCGTCTCAACGTGGTGCCGCTGTCACTCCCGCCCCTTCGCGAGCGCCGGGAGGACATCCTGCCGCTCGCGCGGGCCTTTCTGTCGCGCTTCTCCAAGGAGTACGGCCTTCCACAACCGAGATTGACGCCCGCGACCGAGCGCGCCCTGGCCACCCATCGGTGGGCGGGCAACGTGCGGGAGCTGCGGAACGTCATCGAACGCGCGGTTCTCCTGCACCGGGGCGGGGCGCTCGATCCCACGGATGTCGTGGCTCCCGAGGTCCCGGCCGCACCGTCCCCGGACGCGCCGATTCCGTTCCCGGCCACGCTCGCCGCGATCACGCGCGCCGCCGCGGTCGCGATGGTGGATCGCTGCACGGGAAACAAGAGCGAGGCGGCTCGACGCCTTGGCATCTCGCGTCCACGGCTCCTGCGTCTGTTGAACGGGAGCGCCGACGACATCACCGACACTGAGGTCTGACATGTTCAGTCGCATCCTGAAGCTCACCGGGGTTGTGCTCATCACGGCGGCGGCTGTGTCGTGCGGCGAGTCGACCGGCCCGCAGGGAAAGCAGACGGAGGAGCTGCGTTTCCTTCGGCTGGCTCCCGATGCGCCGCCGCTGGTGTCCCAGACGGCCGCCTTCTACGCCAGGGTGGGGGAGGACCGCGAGCTGCGAATGTACTTTCGCCCGCGTCCGCTCGAGAACGACTCGACGGAATTCCTGCGATTTCGCGTCGATGCCGGCGCCCTCTTCCGCCGTCCCGATGGGTCGGCGTTCGCGGCCGGAGACTCGATCCTCATCACGATCACGATGTTCGACCTGAGCCGCCTGATTCTCGACTTCCAGCCGTCGGGATTGCGCTTCAACCCGCAGCGTCCCGCGCAGCTGAAGATCCGGTACGAGGAGGCCGATCACGACTTCGACGATGATGGGGATGAGGACGATCGTGACCTGCAGCTGGAGGGGGCGTTCAACATCTGGATGCGCGAGAACGTGACGCAGCCGTGGTTTCCTCTCGGGTCGATCCGGCATCTCGAGCTCGACGAGGTGGAGGCCGACATCCTGGGCTTCACCAACCACGCGCTGGCGTACTGACCGGCATTCGACCCCATGATCGCGGCGCCGTCCTCAGACGATCTCCACACCCTCGTGCGGCAGCTGTCGGCCGCGGGTGCATGGGGCGACGTGCGCTCGCTCCTGGGCTCGCACGGCGGCGAAGCACGCTCGGAGCCTGAGCTCGCCACCGCGTGGGCCGAGTCGCATCTGCGCACGGGCAACCCGCGCGACGCGTTCGGGTGGCTGAATGAGACGTTGACGACGATCGAGCGGAGTGGCGACCGCGCTCAGCTGCGTCGCGCGCTGAACCTGCTCGGTGTCGCCAGCACCGAGCTGGGTGCCCTCGATGACGCCGAGGCGAGCTTCGATCGCGCGGCGCAACTCGGGTGGACGGATGGTGACGAGCTGCTCGTCGCGCGCGCGACGAACAATCTCGCGGCGATCGCCCACGTGCGCGGCCGGCGCGACGTGGCGCTCGCGCTGTACGCGCTGGCGCTGCCCGTCTATCAGCGCCTGGGCAGCGCGCGAGGACTTGCCGAGAGCTACCACAACCTCGCGATTACCCTGCGCGAGCAGGGTCATCTGGAGCGCGCGGATGAATGCGAGCAGCGCGCGATCGAGTACGCGCGCGACGCCGCAACGCCCGCCCTGGCCGCGATGGCCCGCGTGGGACGCGCCGAGATCTACCTGCGCCGTGATGACGCGCTCATGGCGGAAGCCACTGCGCGCCTCGCGGCGCAGGAGCTGGCGCAGGCCGGCGATCCCATCCGCGAGGCGGATGCGCTGCGCGTCGCGGGTGTCGCGTGCACGCGCCGGGGGGACATCTCGGCCGCTCGCCTATCGCTCGATCGGGCGGTGTCGCTGGGCCGAGCGCATGGCCACATGCTGATCCAGGCGGAGTGCCTGCGCGCGCGCGCCGACGCGGCTGCGGCCAGCGGCGACACGCAGGGTGCGCGCGCCGATCTTCAGGAGGCCGTGGAGCTATTTACCCGGCTCGGCGCCGCGGAGGCGCGGGAGGAGGCGGAAGCGAGGCTGAAGACGATGGGGAACGAGGACTGAGGAGCGAGGAATCGATCTGAGTCTCAGTCTTGTTCCTCACTCCTCGGTCCTCGTTCCTCATTGCCGCACCAGCTGCCTGAGCACGTAGTGCAGAATCCCACCATGCCGGAAGTAGCTCAGCTCCTCCGGCGTATCGATGCGCGAGACCACCTGGAACGAATGCGACGTGCCGCCCGGCGTGGCGGCACGCACGGTCAACGTCGCGCGCGGGCGCATCGATTCGTCGAGACCGTCGAGGTCGAACGTCTCGAAGCCGGTGAGCCCCAGCGACTGCCGGGTTTCACCCATCTTGAACTCCAGCGGGATGACGCCCATGCCCACCAGGTTCGACCGGTGAATGCGCTCGAACGACTCGGCGATCACCGCCCGCACGCCTAACAGCAGGGTGCCCTTCGCCGCCCAGTCGCGCGAGGAGCCGGTGCCGTACTCCTTCCCGGCAATCACCACCAGCGGCGTGCCGCGGCGCTGGAACTCCATCGCCGCCTCGTAGATCGACGTCGGCTCGCCGCCGCGCTCGAGCGTCGTCCAGCCGCCCTCCTTTCCCGGGACCAGCTCGTTTCGCAGCCGGATGTTGGCGAAGGTGCCGCGCATCATCACCTCGTGATTGCCGCGGCGCGAGCCGTACGAGTTGAAGTCCGCGACTTTCACGCCCTGGTCGATCAGCCAGCGCCCGGCCGGACTGGCCGCCGGAATGTTCCCCGCCGGCGAGATGTGATCCGTCGTCACCGAGTCACCGAGCATCGCGAGCACGCGCGCGCCGCGCACCGGCCGCACGCCGGGGGGCTCGAGCGAGATCCCATCGAAGAACGGCGGGTTCTTCACGTACGTCGAGTCCTCAGACCACGCGTACGTCTCTCCCGTCGGGACATCGAGCGCGGCCCAGCGCTCATCGCCCTCGAACACGTTCGCGTACTGCGCCCGGAACATGTCGCTCTTCACCGATCGCAGAATTTCCTGCTCGACCTCGGCGGGGGTGGGCCAGACGTCCCGGAGGAACACCGGCCCGCTCGAGCCGATGCCGAGCGGCTCGGTGTTGAGGTCGATGTCCATGCGTCCCGCCAGCGCATACGCCACCACCAGCGGTGGCGACGCGAGATAGTTGAAGCGGGTGAGGGGATTCACCCGCCCCTCGAAGTTGCGGTTCCCGGAGAGCACGGCGGCGGCGATCAGCTTGTTCTGCTCGATCGCGTCGGTGATCGGCTGCGGAAGCGGTCCCGAGTTGCCGATGCACGTCGTGCAGCCATATCCCACGAGGTTGAAGCCGAGCGTGTCGAGGGCGTCCTGCACGCCCGCCTTGCGATAGTAGTCGGTGACGACCTTGGAGCCGGGCGCGAGACTCGTCTTCACCCACGGCTTGGTCCGCAGCCCTTTCGCGACCGCGTTGCGGGCCAGCAGGCCGGCCGCCAGCATGACCGACGGATTGGAGGTATTCGTGCAGCTCGTGATCGCGGCGATGACCACCGACCCGTTGCGAAGCGTGAACGTCTCTCCGTTCATTTCCACCTTCGCGCCGCCGTGCTCGTGCATCTGCTCGTCAGGCGACGCGGCGACGGCCGACATCGCCAGCTCGGGCTTGGCCGACGCGGTGAGCTTGCTCGCCGCCGCGGCTACGCCAGCCGGGGTTCCCGCCCGCTCCAGCTCCAGACGCAGTGCCTCACGGTAGCTCTGCTTCGCCATCTTCAGGGGAATGCGATCCTGCGGCCGTTTGGGGCCGGCCAGGCTCGCCTCCACGGTGGAGAGATCGAGCTGCAGCGTGTCGGAGAACTCCGGGTCGGGCGTGTCATCGGTGCGGAAAAGGCCCTGCGCCTTGTAGTACGCGTCGCACAGCTTGACGAGATGCTCATCGCGCCCGGTGAAGCGCATGTAATCGATCGTTCCCTGGTCGACCGGAAAGAAGCCGACCGTCGCTCCGTACTCGGGTGCCATGTTGGCGATGGTCGCGCGGTCGGCGAGCGACAGCGACGACAGACCGGCACCGTAGAACTCGACGAACTTCCCGACGACCTTCTTCGCCCGGAGCATCTGTGTGACCGTCAGGACGAGGTCGGTCGCGGTCGTCCCGGGCGGCAGCTTGCCGAACAGCTTGAACCCGACCACCTCCGGAATGAGCATCGACAGTGGCTGGCCGAGCATCGCGGCCTCGGCTTCGATGCCTCCGACGCCCCAGCCCAGCACGCCGAGGCCGTTGATCATCGTCGTATGGGAATCGGTGCCGACGAGCGAGTCCGGGTACACGCGCCGCACGCCATCGACCTCATCGGTGAACGCGACGCTGGCCAGGTACTCGAGGTTCACCTGGTGCACGATGCCGGTGTCCGGCGGGACCACGCGAAAGTTCCGAAACGCGGCCTGTCCCCAGCGAAGGAACTGGTAGCGCTCGCGGTTGCGATCGAATTCCTTTTCAGCGTTGATCAGGAAGGCGGCATCGGAGCCATATTCATCCACCTGAACCGAGTGATCGATCACCAGGTCCACTGGCTGGAGCGGATTGATACGTTTCGGTGCGCCGCCGAGCCGGACGATCGCGTCGCGCATGGCGGCGAGGTCGACGACGGCGGGGACGCCGGTGAAGTCCTGGAGCAGCACCCGGCTGGTGCGGAACGCGATCTCGTGCTCGGCCTGTCCGCGCACCTTCCACCGCGCGAGCGTTTCAATGTCGGAGGCCTTTACGAATGCGTTGTCCTCGTTGCGCAACAGGTTCTCGAGCAGAATGCGCAGCGTGACCGGGAGTCGCTCCACGGTCGCGTTCGGCAGCCTGGCGAGTGCGCGCAGGCTCGAGATCGTATACGACGTCCCGTCCACCGCGAGGGTTGAGCGGGCATCGAAGGAATTGAGGGAGGCCATGTCTCGTAATCTAGAGCGGATGATGTGGGTCGGAAGCGCCGGCCCGGTGCGGACTCTCGTCGTGGGCGTCGCGGCCTGTGTGGGCACGGCGTGCGTGCAGCCCCCGAATCCGATCGCCCCGGCGACCTCGGAGGTCATCCATTCGCACGACGCGACCACCTGGTTCGAGGAGTACTTCGCTCGGGCGACATCCGTGTCTCCCGACGGCCGGCGCCTCGTCTTCGAGAGCAGAGGGAACGCCGCGCTCATCGACGTCGAGCATGGGGTGCTGCGGATGGAAGCGTGGGCGGGCGTCGATGAAGTCACGGGCGTGGTGATTCGCCCCTCGGGCGATGTCGCGGTGCGCGGGCGGCACGGCGATTCCACAGGGTGGTACGAGCGCGATCGCTCCGGTCGTCGCCGCGCCATCGACGTCTCGCCAGACGCGGTGCCCCGGTGGTCCGACGATGGGGAGTCGATCGTCTACCAGGCGCCGTCGGGCACGCAATGGATGCTGCACATCGTCACCCGCACCGGCCGTCGCGCCGTGCCAATGCCGATGCGGGCGCAGGCGGTGGCATGGTACCCGGACGCGTCCGCCCTGCTCGTTCTGATGCCCGAGGCCGCGGGGCTTTCCACGCTTCACCGCATCAGTGCACAGACGGGGGAGATGCGGGTCATCGCCAGAGGCCTCGATGCGGAACCGTCCGGGGCAACGACGATTGCGATCGCTCCCGGTGGGGGCCACGCCTACATCGCCCTCGCCAGCGCGGGAACGCCCATGGCCGAAGAGCGCCACGACCCGCGTGCCGACCGTGACCTCGACATCTACGAGCTCGATCTCACCACCGGCGCTCGGCGCGTTGCCGCCGCGACCCCGGGCGACGACGCCAACCCCCTGCGGGTTGGAGGCAGCCTCGTCTGGACGTCGACGCGTGTCGACGCGTCGGTGGTCGCGATCCCCGTCGAGGGCGGCACGCTCCACTCTGTCGTCGAGCACGCGCAGGCGCCCACATGGCATCCGAACGGTCGCCAGATCGGGTACTTCTTCGGCGATTGGCGGGCGGCGGACTGGGCGTTGAACTGGGATGGAGGTGCAGTGCAGGTCGATACCGGCGCGCGGCCCACGGCGCCGCCCGCACCGCTCATCGTCGGCTACCACGAGGACTTCCCCCCGGTGTGGTCGCCTAACGGTCGCTGGTTCGCCTACCACTCGCATCGATCCGCGCGGCCGGTGGCGACCTACGCCGAGCCGGGGAGCACGGACGACATCTATCTTCGAGCGGCGGGTGCGCCGGCGACGTCGGAGATCCGGCTCACCGATTTCGGGATGGAAGCTGGCTCCCCCGACTGGTCTCCCGATGGGACGCGCCTCGTCTTCACGTCGTTCGACCGCTCGGCGGGCACGAGACACTCCTTTCCCTTTCTGATTACCCTCGACCCTGCATCCGGGCGCGCGACATCGAGCGCGCGCTTGCGCCTTCCGCCCGGGATCTCCGGCGCCGAGATGGTGGCGTGGTCGCCGGCGGGAGAGGAGATCGCCGTCGAGGAGGCGGGGAGCCCTGGCCGCCACGTGCTGTGGGTGATGCGGTCCGATGGGAGCGCGGGGCGAAAGATCGTCGACTATCCCATGCGCACCTACGGCGGTGTCGACTGGACGCCCGACGGGAAGACGCTCATCTACAGCGCGTTGAGCGGCACCCGGATGCAGCTATTCGCGATTCCCGCGGCCGGAGGTGTTCCCCGGCGCCTGACGAGTGGAACGGACCATGTCGTGCACCCGCAGGTGTCCCCCGACGGCCGATGGATCGCCGCCACGAGGCTGACCCACAAGGTCGAGGTGCGGCGGATGAGACTGGGCCCGTGAGGAGGCAGGAATGAGAACTGAGGAGTGAGGAAGTCGAATCGAGTGGCTCATCTCGCCGGTTTCCTCACTCCTCAGTCCTCATGCCTCATTCTTCATTCCCGCCAGCTCCGTCAAGAACGTCGATGCCCACCGGTGCACGTCGAAATCCTGCACCGTCTGGCGCAGTCGCTTCATCCGGTGCCGTCGCTCCCCCGCGTCCATGGTGAGCGCGCGATGGATCGCCTCGGCGGTCGCGTCGACGTCGTAGGGGTTCACGAGGATGGCGTCGGTGAGCTCGTCGGCCGCGCCGGCGAATTCACTGAGAATCAGGACGCCGTCATCATCGATGCGCGCGGCGGAAAACTCCTTGGCGACCAGGTTCATTCCGTCGCGGAGCGGGGTCACGAGCATGACGTCCGCGGCCCGATAGAGGGCGAGCAGCACATCGCTCGGGATGCTCCGATGGATGTACTGGATGGGGGTCCAGGTCGGCGAGGCGAGCTCGCCATTGATCTGGCCGACCAGCGAGCTCACTTCTCGGCGAAAGCGACGGTACGCGTCGACGCGGTCCCGGGTGGGCACGGCTACCTGGATCAGCCGCACGCGCTCGCGCCACTCGGGGTGGAGCGCGAAGAGCCGTTTCAACGCCATCATCCGGCGCGGAATCCCCTTGCTGTAATCGAGTCGGTCGATCCCGACGAGCAGTCTCATCGAGGAGCTCTTGTACTCTGTCGTTTTCCTCGTGACTTCCGGTGCGGCGGCGCGGCTGGCGAAGTCAGCCGCATCGATGCTGATCGGAAACACCCCGAGCTTTACACGACGCGACCGCCAACGGACGGTGCCGGTGTTGTCCGCCTCGACCGAGAAGAGGCGGCGCAGGGCGGCGCGAAAGTGGCCGTGGTACCGCCGCGTGTGAAATCCGACCAGGTCGGCGCCCATCATTCCCTCGATGAGCCAGTGGCGGTTGGGCAGCGTGAAGAAGATCTCCGGGTTGGGAAACGGCACGTGCAGGAAGAACCCGATGCGCGCATCGGGTATTCTTTCGCGCAGCAGCGCGGGGACGCGAAGGAGCTGGTAATCGTGCACCCACACGAGATCACCCGGCCGGTGGTGCTCGGCGACCGCGTCCGCGAACCGCGCGTTGACCGATTCGTACACGTCCCAGCCCTCCACGTGGAGGGGAAGGCGATCGATGCGATCGTGGCAGATCGGCCAGAGCACCGCATTCGAGACCTGCTCGTAGAAGAGCGTGACCTCGCGGTCGCTCAAGCAGATGGGAACCGCTCGCATCGCGGCGAGCTGGCGGTCGATGTCGGCGCGCATTGCCGGCGTGAGCCCCGCGACCGCGCCCGGCCAGCCGATCCAGAGACCGCCGGAGCGATCGTGCGGCGCCTGGAGCCCGGTGGTCAACCCGCCGACGCTGGGGCGCACCACCGGGTGACCGCCCTCGACGGTCACGGTCACCGGTAGCCGGTTGGAGACGATGAGCAGGCGTGCGTCCATGATCGGTGAATAGCGACCCGCGACGCATAAGAAAACCCCTTCGAGCGTGAACGCGGCCCTTGCGAACCGCTTCGGAACCTGGCTTCCTCCATCCCCATGCCCCTCGATCCGGTAGACCTCACGCTCAGCCTCATGCGCATCGACTCGACGAGTGGGCGCGAGAGCGAGGTCATGCAGCTCGCACAGACGACGCTCGAGTCGCGCGGGTGGGCCGTGCAGCGCATCCCGGTGTCCGAGGGGCGCGACAACATCTTCGCCAGCGCCGTTGATGCGCCGCTCGTCACCCTGTCGACGCATCTCGATACCGTTCCGCCGTACATCGCGCCGCGGGTGGACGGCGGGCGCGTTTGGGGGCGCGGCGCGTGCGATGCGAAGGGGATCGCCGCGGCGATGCTGGCCGCCGCCGACCGGCTGGCCAGCGAGGGCGAGGAGCGCACCGACCTGCTGTTCGTCGTCGGCGAGGAGAAGGGATCCGACGGCGCCCGAGCAGCCAACGGCCTGCGCGCCACGAGCCGCTGGCTCATCAATGGCGAGCCGACGGAGAGCAGACTCGCCACCGGCGCCAAAGGATCGCTCCGCGTCACCGTACGCACACGTGGCCGGGCCGCGCATTCTGCCTATCCACACCTCGGCGTCTCCGCGATCGAGC
>DATBIU010000044.1:0-19188 GCA_036556765.1 Gemmatimonadaceae bacterium
ACGGCCGGCCCGTTGCCGGCGGATGCGCGTTCCGGTGGGGGAACGAGATCGAGATGACGTGGGCGTCATCGCTATCCGCGCACAAGCGCCTCGCGCCGAACATGCTCCTGTACTGGTCGTTCATGGAGCGCGCGATCGAGAGCGGCCTCGAGACGTTCAACTTTGGCCGGTGCTCTCCCGACAGCGGCACACACCGCTTCAAGCGGCAGTGGGGATCCCGCGACGAGCCGCTCTGGTGGTACACGCATTCCGCTCGCGGGCTCGCGGCCACGCCGACGCCTGATCGCGGTGCGTATGCGTGGGGCGCGCGCATGTGGCGACACCTGCCGATTCCGGTCGCGACGGCCGTGGGACCGCACATCGTGCGGTGCATCCCATGATCCCGCGTCACCAGCTGGCCGTGCGATCGCCGGTGCGCGCGGGCGCTCTCGCTCGCGCCGCCGGCGCCGCGCTGCTGGTGGACGCATCGCACTTCGCGCCCCTCGCGGCCATTCTGCGCGAGCAGCTCGATGCTCGCCGCGTCACGTTCACCGATCGCGGTACCTCGGCGCTGGTGCTCGCGATGCGGATGACGGCCGGTGCCGGTGGAACGGTCGCGCTGCCCGCGTACGGGTGCGTGGATCTCACCGCCGCCGCGGTGCGCGCCGGCGTGAACGTGCGCCTCTACGATCTCGATCCGGAGACGCTCAGTCCCGACCTGGGGTCGCTCGCGCGCGCGTTAGGCCGCGGGGTGGATGCGGTGGTGGCGGTGCATCTGTACGGGTATCCGGCCGACATGGACGGTATTCTCGAGGTCGCGAGCCGGTATGGCGTGCCGGTGATCGAGGACGCGGCGCAGGGCGCCGGCGCGAGCTATCGCGGCCGGATGCTCGGCGCGTTTGGCGACCTCACCGTGCTCAGCTTCGGGCGGGGGAAGGGCATCACCGGTGGTCAGGGTGGCGCGCTGGTGACCCGTGATGAGCGGTGGCTCGCCGCGGTCGAGCAGGCGGGGGCCACGTTAGGCGTTCCCCGCGGTGGGTGGCGCGATGTGTCCGGCGTTGCCGTGCAGTGGGTGCTCGGTCGCCCGGAGCTGTACGCGATTCCCGCCGCCATCCCCTGGCTTCGCCTTGGGGAGATGGTGTACCGCCCGGTCGGCGAGCCGGCCGCAATGTCCGCGGCGGCGGCGACGCTGATCGCGCACTCGCTGCCCGACTCGGCGCGCGAGGTCGAGATACGGCGACGGCGCGCGCGCGAGATCGAGGCATTCGCGTCGGGAGCCCCGGGCCTCTTCCCCGCGCGGCCGCTCGCGTCGGCAGAGCCGGGCTACCTCCGCCTCGCGGTTCGAGAGACCGCCGGGCGCGGTCCGGTGCCGGCGCTCGGGATCATGCGCGGCTACCCGCGCACGCTGGCCGAGCAGCCGGAGCTCGCGCCGTGCCTGCACGCCGGCGAGCGCGCGGGGACCGGGGCGACCGCGCTTCGGCGCACGCTCCTCACGATGCCCACGCACGGGGCGTTGCGCGACGATGACGTGCGCCGCCTGGACGACTGGGTGTCATCGACGCGCGGCGTGCCCGATCGCCGCGTGCAGCCGCCGCTGCCTCATCCCTCTTCCGCGGCGACCGGTCGATGAGAGGAATGCGATACGTCCAGCGAGCGCGACGAACGCTCGGGCCGGGTCGCGCATTGACGATCCTCGAGTATCACTCGATCGATCCGGTGCCCAGCCGGTTCGCGATCACGCCAGACACGTTCGAGCGGCAGCTCGACCTCGTTCAGTCACGCTACGAGATCGTGCGCTTGCGAGACGTGCCGGCGCTGTTGCGGGCCGGCGACGCGAGGCGCCGCGTGGTCCTCACGTTCGATGACGCGTACGTCGACTTCGCCCGTCATGCCCTGCCTCGACTCGCCGCGCGCTCGATTCCCGCCACCGTGTTCGTTCCGACGGCCTACATTGGCGGCGTCAACGCGTGGGATCAGCACCTCGATGACTCTAACCTCCGGCCGATCATGACCGCGCAGGAGCTGCGAGCGATTCAGGCGACCGGGCTCGTGGACGTGGGGTCGCACACGATCGATCACGTGAGAATGTCGCAGCTGGAGGAGGGGGAGATGCGCCGCCAGGCCCAGGGATCGCGCGCGACGCTCGAGCATCTGCTCCAGGTGCCGGTGCGCTCCTTCGCTTATCCCTACGGGATGCTCGACGATTGCTCGCCGGCCGCCGAGCGCGTGCTCGCCGAGGCGGGGTACGACGTGGCGGTGATCTCGCACTGGGGAACGGTCAACAGCGCGGCCAACCTCCTTTCGCTCCGGCGCATCACGCTCACCGAGCGGGATGACGACGAAACGATCACGGCGAAGATCGAAGGCGCGTACGACTGGATCGCCATCAAGGAGCGCGTGGCGACGGTGCTGCGCTCGGCACGGCGGTTGACGGGAGGGTTCCGATGACGACCGGGAACGGCACGCTCGCCGAGACCATGGTTGTCCTCCTCACCGGTGAAGGTGCGCCGATCGGCCTTCAGGCTGTGGCGAGCCCGCTACACCGCGTTGGAGGCCGGCGTGACTTCGCGCGCGGACTCCGCCTCGTCTCGCCCTTGGCAGCTAAAGAGATAGCCCTGTTTCGCCGCACGCCCCGACCACCCGCCTCACATGGCGTTGGTCATGCAGGTGCGCGCGCCTCGGACCCTGCCACCTCGAGCCCGCATGCTGCACACGTCTGCTGAACGGACCACGCCCGCCGAAGCGTTTCTGTGGCCCGTGCCGCGCTTACGCCCAACGCTCAAGGTCGACGAAGTCCACGTGTGGGCTGCGTCGCTCGCGCAGCCGGCTGCCAGCGTCCGTGTCCTCGAGTCGCTACTGTCGCCTCAGGAGATCAAACGAGCGGAGCGGTTTCGCAACGAGCGCGACCGGCGTCGGTACACCGCGGCCCACGGCATTCTTCGTCGCGTGCTCGCGGGCTATCGCAAGGCTGACGCGCGAACGCTCCGATTCACCATCGGCAAGAACGGAAAACCGGCGCTGTCCGATGAAAGCGGACCCACGGCACTGCGCTTCAACTTGTCGCATACCGAAGACATGGCGCTGATTGCCGTCACGCTCGGTCGAGAGGTCGGGGTGGACGTCGAGCGTGTTCGGCCCATCTCCGAGCTCGATTCGATCGTCGAACGCTATTTCACGGCCCGCGAGCGCGACGCGCTACGCGGGATGGAAAGCACGACCAGGCGTGATGCGTTCTACCGGTGCTGGACGCGAAAGGAATCGTACGCGAAAGGGACCGGGGGTGACCTTCCCGTTGTCCTGGGCGGCTTCGACACGATGCTCTCGTCCGGGCCGGCGGATCTTCCGGCGCTCGATGCCGCGCGCGACGCGGCTGGCTGGAATCTCTACGAGCTGCTTCCCGCCGACGGCTACATCGGGGCGGTCGCGATCGACGGGCCGGTTGCTCGGCTCCTGTCGTGGCGATGGAGCGAAGGCACCGAATGACGGCTTCTCTCCGAGCGGAGTCGGCGAGCACGTTTTCGGCCCGCGTCACTCGCCCTCACATCCCCGTGCTCGATGGAATGCGGGGGATCGCTGTCCTCCTGGTGATGGTCCTTCACTTCGCGCTCGTGGAGGGGGCGACGGGTGCAGAGCGCCTTTTCTTCGGCGTTACGAGGGTGGGGTGGGTGGGGGTCGACCTCTTTTTTGTCCTCTCTGGCTTTCTCATCACGGGAATCCTGTACGACGCCAGGGGCGGCGCGCACTTCTTCCGCAATTTCTACATGCGGCGCGTGCTCCGGATCTTCCCGCTTTACTACGCGTTTCTCTTTCTCGTGCTCGTCCTGCTGCCCATCGCACGCCCGGCGTCCGCGGCCCCCGCCGGGACGCAGTTCTGGCTCTGGACTTATCTGAGCAACGTCCTGTTCGCGAGAGTCGGGTGGGAGGGCATGCCGGGTCACACGACCCATCTCTGGTCTCTCGCGATCGAGGAGCAGTTCTACCTGCTGTGGCCGCTCGTCGTTTTCTTCGCGAGCCGACGGCGCCTCGTTCAGGTCTGCGTCGGTGCGATAGTATTTGCCGAGCTGACGCGCATCGGCCTCCACTACACTGCCCCCGACGGTATCGGTGCTTATGCGCTGATGCCCGCTCGAATCGACGCGCTTGCGATCGGGGCGCTCGTGGCGGTGCTCGCACGGGAGCCATCCGGCGCGGCGACGCTGCTCCGCTTCGCGCGGCCGGTGATGCTCGGTGCCGCACTCTGGCTCGCCATCATCATCGGGTGGACGCAGCTCGCGAGTGGCGAAACGCTGCCCCCGCTCGATGTGCGAGTTCAGCTGGGAGCGTATACGGCGATTTCACTGTTCTTCGGCGCGCTCCTCGTGCGAGCGGTCGCGGCCCCGGATTCCTCGCGGAGCGCACGGGTGTTGAGCTCGGCGACACTCGCCGCATTCGGCCGGTACAGCTATGCGTTGTACCTGATTCACATCCTCGTCCGCAACGTCTTTCACGGGCAGCTGATGCAGGCGGGAGGGAGACTTCCGACCGTGCTCGGCTCGCAGCTTCCGGCGCAAGTTGGCGTGCTGCTGGCCGGAGTCGGCATCTCCTACGTCCTCGCCTTCGCCAGCTGGCATCTCTTCGAGAAGCACTTCCTCGCGTTGAAGCGGTTCTTCAACTACGAGCGACGGAAGGTTGCAGCTCCGTTGCCTTCTGACGCGCCCGTTTCGATTGCGCCGGGTGTGGATTTGGGCGGCCTGGGCCCGGGTATCGCGCCGCGGATTCCGGCGGTCGGGTTGATCGAGGAAGGACGCGCCGGCCGGTAGCCGCGACCCCTCGCCGCGAGGCGACGAGGCGCGAAGTGTGGAACCCCATCATCATGTGTTGCGCCGGCTTGTCTCTCGTTGCGCACCCGCCACACGAGCCTGCTCGTGGCACGCACTCGAGCGCGGTCATACAGTCGATATCCGCATATTCGACAATGACTTAGCTAGCCGCCCACACAGTGGTCGGCGAGCGCTCGCTTCTTGCGAAACCGTCGCGCGCGGCATCGGTGGCTTTTCCGCGCCTCATCGCCGGCGCCGCACAACCCTCTCGTCTCCCGCCTCAAACCGCAAGCGACATGGGCGTTACCACACTCGACACCGCGTACCGGCTGTCGCCGATGCAGCAGGGAATGCTGCTGCACAACCTGGATGCGCCGCAGTCGGGCGCTTTCGTCCAGCAGACCGTGTTCGCGGTCAACGGCGACCTGCATCCCGACGCGTTCCGCCTCGCGTGGGAACGGGTGATGGATCGGCACGCGATGCTGAGGAGCGGCTTCCGATGGGAGGGCGTCGAGGTTCCGGTGCTCGAGCTCGGCACGGGAGTCACGTTGCCGATCGAGCTCGATGACTGGCGTGGTCTGACGCCGACGGAGCACGAGTACCGGCTCGAGAGCTACCTGCGGGTCGATCGCCGTCGCGGCTTCGACCTCGCGATCGCGCCGCTGATGCGCCTCGCGATGTTCCGGATCGATCAGACCGAGTGGAAGATGGTCTGGACGTCGCACAACGCGCTGCTCGACGGGCGCTCGCGGCTGATCGTCCTGCGTGAGGTCTTCCTCGCGTACGACGCGCTCGTGGAGGGGGAAGAGCCAACGCTCCCGACGCCGGCGGCCTTCGAGTCCTATCTCGCCTGGCTGCAACGGAAGGATCTCGCGCGCGCGGAGACCTACTGGACGGAGCTGCTTCGTGGGTTCCTCGCGCCGACGCCGCTGATGGTCGCGAGAGCGCCGGGCGAGCTGTTGCCCTCGGACGGCAACTTCGGCGAGCAGCAGCTGCGACTGTCCGACGGTGTGACGAGCGCACTCCGGTCGCTCGCGCAGCGACACGGGCTCACCCTGCATACGATGGTGAAGGGGGCGTGGGCGCTTCTGCTCAGCCGCTATAGCGGGGAGCCGGATGTCGTCTTCGGGGACGCTCGTGGGCGCGCGCGCTCGCAGGTCGAGGGCGGAGACACGATGGTGGGGATGTTCCTGAATCCCGTTCCGCTGCGCGTGCACGTGGATCCGGGCTGCTCGCTGCTCGAGTGGCTCGTCGCGCTACAGCAACAGCAGGACAGCGCTCGCGAGTTCGAGCACGCTCCGCTGTCGCGCATTCAGGACTGGTCGGAGATCCCGCGCGGTCGCCTCCTCTTCGAGAGCCTCCTGCTCGTCGAAACGGGAATCAGCCAGGGGCTGCGCGCGATGCTCGGTTCCCGGTGGGGTCGTCAGGACGTGCGGTCGATCGAGCAGATGACGGACCCACTGACGATCTTCGCGGCCCTCGAGCCGGAGGTCGTGCTTCGCATCTCGTACGATCGTCACCGGTTCGATGATGCGACGGTCACCCGCATGGTCGGGCATCTGCGTACGCTCCTCGAGGCGATGGCGGGCGATCCAGGGCGCACGCTCAGCGAGCTTCCGCTCATCACGAACGAGGAGCGTCAGCGCCTGCTGCTCGACTACAACGACACGCGGCACGAGCGCACGAGCAGCTCGCTCGTCCACGAGGTGATTGCGCAGCACGCCGCGCAGATGCCCGATACTCCCGCCGTCGAGTTCGAGGGCGCGGTGGTTTCCTACGGTGAGCTCGACCGGCGCGCGAACCAGCTGGCGCACGCGCTGTGCGCGGCCGGCGTAACGCCCGGAGCCCTGGTCGGCCTCGCGGTCGAGCGCGGCCCCGACATGATCGTCGGCGTGCTCGGCATCCTGAAGGCCGGCGCGGCCTACGTGCCCTTCGACCCGCGCTACCCACGCGATCGCAACGCGTACGTGCTCGGTGATTCCCGCGTGGTCGCGATGGTCACGCAGCAGCGTGTGCTCTCGGCACTCCCGGAGATCGAGGTGCCGGTCATCCGCCTCGATGAGCCGACCGCGCTGGCCGCCGAGCGGGATGACGACCCGCGCATCGCCACGACCGCTGACTCACTCGCGTACGTCATCTACACGTCGGGGTCGACCGGGGCGCCGAAGGGCGTGATGGTCACGCACCGCAACCTGCGCAACTATGCGCAGGCGATGCGCGGAGCCCTCGGCATCGCGACGAGCGATCGCTACCTCCACACCGCCTCGATGGCGTTTTCGTCATCGGTGCGACAGCTGGTGCTGCCGCTCACGCAGGGCGCAACGGTCGTGATCGCTTCGCCGGCGCTGCTCGGCGACCCCGTGGCCCTGTTCGAGGCGATTGCGTCTCGCGGCGTGACGGTGATCGATCTCGTTCCCTCGTACTGGCAGCACTGCATTCAGGCGCTGCGGACGTTGTCGGCCGACGCACGCCGCACGGTTTTGGAGAATGAGCTTCGACTGATCCTGACGGCGAGCGAGCCGCTGCCCTCCGAGCTGCCGCGGATCTGGTCGCGCGAGTTCGGACATCCGGCGCGCCTGATCAACATGTTCGGCCAGACGGAGACGACCGGTATCGTCACGGTCTACCCGATTCCTGCCGTGATCGAGGACAGCGTCAAGATCGTGCACATCGGCCGCCCGATCGCGAACATGCGCGCCTACGTGCTCGACGCGAAGCTGCGCCCGCTTCCGATCGGCGTGCCTGGCGAGCTGTGCATTGCCGGAGACGGCGTCTCCATCGGGTATCTCAATCAGCCTGAGCTCACGGCGCAGCGGTTCATCGCCGATCCATTCAGTGAGGTGGCCGCTGGCCGACTGTACCGGACGGGCGACCGCGCGCGCCTGCTCGCGGACGGCATCATCGAGTTCCTCGGGCGCTCCGACAATCAGGTGAAGATCCGCGGCTTCCGCGTGGAGGTCGAGGAAGTCGAGGCCGCGATTCGCGCGCATCCGGCGATTCGTGAAGCGGTGGTGACGTCGCGCGAGGTCGCGCCCGGCGATCGTCGCCTCATCGCGTACATCGTCGCGGCCTACTCGCCGGCGCCAGCCCCCACCGTGGACGAGCTGCGTCGCTTCGTCGGCCGGACGTTGCCCGACTACATGGTGCCGTCGGCGTTCGTGGCGCTCGATGCGCTGCCGCGCACTCCGAACGGCAAGATCGACCGCGCGCGACTCCCCGAGCCCGATCTGTCATCGCTCGAGCTGGGCAGCGGCTTCGTCGCCCCGCGCACGCCGGTGGAGGAGGTGCTGGCCGCGATCTGGATGTCCGTGCTCGGCATCGACCGCGTGGGCATCGAGGACAACTTCTTCACCCTCGGCGGCCATTCCTTGATGGGGATGCGCGTAATGGCGCGCGTGCGCCAGGCGTTCAACGTCGACGTGCCGCTGCGCCGCCTCTTCGAGGCTCCCACGATCGCGCGTCTCGCGGAGTCGATCGAGGTGGCGAGCCGGGCGGTGGCGGGGCGGGCAATGCCGCCAATGCGTGCCGTGTCGCGCGATCGTGCGCTTCCACTCTCCTTCGCGCAGCAGCGGCTCTGGCTTCTCAACCAGCTCGAGCCGGACAGCGCGGCCTACAATCTCTCGGCGGTCATCAGGCTCCAGGGAGAGCTCGACCTCAGGGCCCTCCAGGGTGCGCTGAGCGAGATCGTTCGCCGTCACGAGTCGCTGCGCACCGTGTTCCCCTCGGTCGACGGAACGCCCGGCCAGGTGGTGCAGCCGGCGCGTGAGGTGGTGCTTCCCATCAGCGATCTCGACGCCGGCGATGTCGCGGGCATCGACGCCGAAGTCGCGCGCGTCACCCGTGAGGAGGCGGCGCGTCCATTCGATCTCGAGCGGGGCCCGCTCTTCCGGACGCTGCTCGTTCGCATCACCCCTCGCGATCACCTCCTCGTGCTCACGATGCACCACATCGTGTCCGACGGATGGTCGCGCGGCGTGCTCTACCGCGAGATCGGCGCGCTGTACGAGGCGTTCGCCGCTGGCCGGCCGTCGCCACTGAGCGAGCTGCCGATTCAGTACGCGGATTACGCGCAGTGGCAGCGCGAGTGGCTGCAGGAGGATGTGCTGAGCGAGCAGGCGGCGTACTGGAGCAGACAGCTCGCCGGTCCGCTTCCCAAGCTCGATCTGCCAACCGATCGGCCTCGCCCGAGCGTGCAGACGTTCCGCGGCGCGACGCACACCTTCGCGCTGTCGTCGGAGCTCGTCGACGCCCTGCGCACGGTGAGCGCGGCCGACGGCGCGACGCTGTTCATGACGCTGCTCGCGTCGTTCCAGGCGCTACTCGGGCGGTACTCGGGACAGGACGACATCATCGTCGGCTCGCCGGTGGCCGGCCGCCGCCGCGTGGAGGTCGAGGACCTCATTGGGTTCTTCGTCAACACGCTGGTGATGCGGGGCGATCTGTCCGGCGACCCAACGTTCCGCGAGCTGCTCGCCCGCACGCGTGAAGCCGCACTCGGCGCCTACGCGAACCAGGACATTCCGTTCGAGCGGATCGTCGACGCGGTGCACCCGGAGCGCGACCTCAGCCGGTCGCCGATCTACCAGGTGCTGTTCATTCTCCAGAACACGCCGCTGGCGCCGCTCGCGCTCTCCGAGCTCACCCTTCGCCAGCTCGATGTCGATGCGGGCGCCGCGAAGTTCGACATCACGCTGTCGCTCGCCGCTGCCGACGCGGGTTACACCGGCCACCTCGAGTACAACACCGATCTGTTCGACGCGTCGACCATCGAGCGGTTGGCGGGGCACTTCGTCACCATGCTCGAAGGCGTGGCGGCGAACCCGGAAGCCCGCCTGTCGCAGCTGCCGGTGCTGACGCGCCACGAGCAGCGCGTGATGCTCGAGGAGTGGAACGACACGACGACCGTCATCCCGATGGATGAGTGCATCCACCACCAGTTCGAGGCGCAGGTCCAGCGCACCCCGAATGCCGTGGCGGTCGTCTTCGAGGCGGACGAGCTGACGTACCGGGAGCTCGACGCGCGCGCGAACCAGCTCGCGCAGGCACTGCGGAAGCTCGGCGTCGGTCCCGATGTCCTCGTCGGCGTATTCGCCGAGCGATCGGTCGAGATGATGGTCGCCCTGTTAGGCATCCACAAGGCGGGCGGGGCGTACGTGCCGCTCGATCCGACCTATCCGAAGGACCGGCTCGCGTTCATGCTCGCCGATTCCGGCGCGCCGGTCGTGCTCACGCAGCGGCGACTGCTCGACCGTCTGCCCGAGAGCGACGCCAAGGTCGTGTGCCTCGATCGCGACTGGGACACCATCTCTCGCGAGCGCGAGGACGCTCCCGTCCGTGACGCGGGCTCGAGCAACCTCGCGTACATGATCTACACCTCCGGCTCCACCGGGAAGCCGAAGGGCGTGATGATCGAGCACCGCAACGTCGTCAACTTCTTCGCCGGGATGGACGAGCGACTCGGAGCCGACGCGCCAGGAACATGGCTCGCCGTCACCAGCATCTCGTTCGACATCTCGGTGCTCGAGCTGTTCTGGACGCTCACGCGCGGCTTCAAGGTCGTGATTCAGGCCGAGCAGGACGCGTCGCGCATCGCCGCGCAGGCGAGCGAGCCGTTCGTCGATCGCAAGGTCGACTTCAGCCTGTTCTACTTCGCCACCAACGAGCAGACGACCGGCGCCAACAAGTACCGGCTGCTCATGGAAGGGGCGAAGTTCGCCGACGAGCATGGCTTCGACGCGGTGTGGACGCCGGAGCGGCACTTCCACTCGTTTGGCGGACTGTACCCGAACGCGGCCGTGACGAGCGCCGCGCTCGCGGCCGCGACGAAGAACGTGAAGATCCGCGCCGGCAGCGTCGTGCTGCCGCTCCACAATCCGATTCGCGTCGCCGAAGAGTGGTCGATGGTCGACAACCTCTCGGGCGGACGGGTCGGCATCGCCGTGGCGTCGGGATGGCACGACCGCGACTTCGCGTTCGCGCCGGACAACTACGCCAAGCGCCGCGATGTGCTCTACGAGTACGTCGAGACGGTGCGCAAGCTGTGGCGGGGCGAGTCCATCACCACCAAGGGCGGGTCGGGCAAGGACGTCGAAGTCCACACCTTGCCACGCCCGGTGCAGAGCGATCTCCCGATCTGGATCACCGCCGCCGGCACGCCCGAGACCTTCCGCAAGGCGGGCGAGATCGGCGCCAACCTGCTCACGCACCTGCTCGGGCAGAAGATCGAGCAGCTCGCCGAGCGCGTCGCGATCTATCGCAAGGCGTGGCGCGATGCCGGGCACCCCGGCGAGGGCCACGTCACGCTGATGATGCACACGTTCGTCGGCGGCGACATGCAGGTGGTGAAGGACAAGGTTCGCGGGCCGTTCCGCGAGTATCTGCGCACCTCGGTCGATCTCATCAAGGATCTCGCCGAGGGTCGCGGTCAGGACATTCGCTCCAACACGCTGACGCCCGAGGACTGGGAAGCGATGCTGGATCACGGCTTCAACCGCTACTTCGACACGAGCGCCCTCATGGGCACGCCGGACACCTGTCTCCGGATGGTGAACCGCCTGAAGGGCGTTGGAATCGATGAGATCGCGTGTCTGATCGACTTCGGCGTCGACGAGGATTCGGTGCTCGAGAGCCTCGATATGCTCGCCAACGTCCGCGAGCGTAGTACGCGCGACGAAGCGCGCGACGCCGAAAAGTGGTCGGTGCCGGCGCAGCTGGCGCGGCATGCCGTCACGCACCTGCAGTGCACGCCATCCATGGCGAGCATGCTGCTGGCGCAGGACGAGGCACGCGTGGCGCTTCGCTCCCTCGAGAAGCTGATGATCGGCGGCGAAGCATTCCCGCCGACGCTGGCGACCGAGCTGCAAGCACTCACGGGCGCCGAGATCGTGAACATGTACGGGCCGACGGAGACGACGATCTGGTCGTCGACCTATCACGTGAACGGGGACGCCGGCTCGATTCCGATTGGCCAGCCGATCGCGAACACCGAGTTCTACATCGTCGATCGCAACCTTCAGCCGGTGCCCATCGGCGTGCCGGGCGAGCTGCTGATCGGCGGGGCGGGCGTCGTGCGCGGCTACTACAACCGCGAGGAGCTGACGGCCGAGCGATTCGTGCGGAATCCGTTCCGCGCCGATGGCGGCCGCCTCTATCGCACCGGCGACCTCGCCCGATTCCGCGCCGACGGCGTGGTCGATTTCCTCGGCCGCATCGATCACCAGGTGAAGATTCGCGGTCATCGCATCGAGCTGGGCGAGATCGAGGCCCTCGTCGCCCTCCAGCCCGGCGTTCGCGAGGCGGTGGTGGTGGCGCGTGAGGACAGCCCGGGCGACAAGCGGCTCGTGGCGTACGTCGTCGCGAATCCAGGCGAGACGATCGACCAGGTGTCGGTGCGCGAGGCGTTGAAGACGCAGCTGCCGGATTACATGGTGCCGTCGCACGTGATGGTGCTCGAGTCGTTCCCGCTCACGCCGAACGCCAAGATCGACCGCAAGGCGCTGCCGGCGTCGGAGAGCGGCGCGTCGGTGACGGCGGCGCAGACGTTCGTGGCCGCGGACAGCGACCTCGAGCGCACCATCGCCGCGATCTGGCAGGAGATTCTCAACGTTCCGCGCGTCGGCGTTCAGGACAACTTCTTCGACATCGGCGGTCACTCGCTGTTGACGGTGCGAGTGCACTCCCGCCTCCGCGCGGCCGTCGATCGCCCCGTGTCGCTCACCGATCTCTTCCGCTTCCCGACGATTCGCTCCCTCGCCAAGCACATGGGCGGCGGTAGCGCGACGGTGAGTGTGGTGGAAGAGAGTCTCGATCGCGCCGAAACGCGCCGGCAGGCCATGATGCGCCGCCGGCGTGGACCGGCCGCCGCCAGCTGGGAAGAGCTGGCGACTCCTCAGGAACGGAAATGACGAATACGAAGGGAACCATGGTCGCCGAGACGGATATCGCCGTCATCGGGATGGCGGGACGCTTTCCCGGAGCGCGCGATCTGTCCGAATACTGGAACAACCTGCGCGACGGCATCGAGTCGCTCACGCAGCTCACCGACCAGCAGCTCGAGGCCTCGGGGATCGATCCGGCGCTGCTCCGCGATCCGGAGTACGTGAAGGCCGCATTCGTGCTGCCCGAGATGGACATGTTCGACGGCACGTTCTTCGGGTTCAGCCCGCGGGACGCATCGATCATGGACCCACAGCAGCGGCATTTCATCGAGTGCAGCTGGAGCGCGCTCGAGCACGCCGGCCACGTGCCCCAGACGTTCGACGGCTCGATCGGCGTGTACGCCGGATGCGGCGCCAGCATGTACATGATCAACAACCTGCTGACGAACCCGCAGCTGGTGCAGCAGGTCGGCTTTTTCCTCCTCCGTCACACCGGGAACGACAAGGATTTCCTCGCCACGCGGGTGTCGTACCTGATGAACCTGACGGGGCCGAGCGTCAACGTGCAGACGGCCTGCTCCACGTCGCTGGTCGCGATCCACCAGGCGGTGCAGAGCCTGCTCAACGGCGAATGCGACATGGCGATCGCCGGCGGCTCCACGATTCGGCAGCCGCACATCGCGGGGTACGTCTACAAGGAAGGCGAGATCGTCTCCCCCGACGGTCACTGCCGCTCGTTCGACGAGAGCTCGCAGGGCACCGTCTTCGGCAGCGGCGTCGGTGTCGTCGTGCTGCGTCGCGCCGCCGATGCGATCGCCGAGGGTGACACCATCCACGCGATCATCAAGGGCTCGGCGATCAACAACGATGGCTCGATGAAGGTCGGCTACCTGGCGCCGAGCGTGGACGGCCAGGCGAAGGCGGTCGCCGAGGCGCTCGCGATTTCGGGCGTCGATCCCGAGACGATCACGTACGTCGAGGCGCACGGCACGGGCACCCCCGTGGGCGACCCGATCGAGATCGTCGCGCTCACGCAAGCCTTCCGCGCGAAGACGCGCAAGTCGGGGTACTGCGCGCTCGGCTCGGTGAAGTCCAACATCGGCCACCTCGACACCGCCGCCGGTGTCGCGGGCCTCATCAAGACGGTGCTCTCGCTCGAGCACAAGCAGATCCCGCCGAGCCTGTACTTCGAGCGGGCCAACCCCGGGTGCGAGTTCGAACGGAGCCCGTTCTTCGTCAACACGACACTCCGCGAGTGGACGGCCAATGGTGCTCCGCGCCGTGCGGGAGTCAGCGCGCTTGGCGCCGGCGGCACGAATGCGCACATCATTCTCGAGGAGGCGCCTGTCGCCGCTCCCTCGGATGAGCCGTCGCGTCCGCACCAGCTCCTGGTCGTGTCGGCGAAGACGCCGGCGGCGCTGGATGCCGCGACGGCGAATCTCGCCCGGTTCCTGCGCGACCGCCCGGATGTCTCGCTCGCCGACGTCGCGCACACCCTGCAGAGCGGCCGGCAGGCCTTTGCGTACCGGCGCGCCATCGCCGCTGTCGATGCGGAGGACGCGACCGAGCTGCTCGAGAGCAACGATCCCAAGCGGGTCGCAACGCAGCAGGCGGGCGAGGAAGCGCCGGCGGTGGCGTTCATGTTCGCCGGCGGCGGAGCACAGCACGCGACGATGGGCGCCCACCTCTACGCGGTGGAGCCGCTGTATCGTGCCGAGATCGATCGCTGCTTCGCCTTCATGAAGGCGGAGTACGGCGTGGATCTCGCGCCGTTGATGTTCCCACTCCTCGATGAGGCCGAGCTGGCCACCCTGGAGCTGGAGCGTCCATCGCTCGCGCTCCCCGCGCTGTTCAGCACGCAGCTCGCGCTCGCGAAGCTGCTCATGTCGTGGGGGATCACGCCACAGGCGATGATCGGCCATAGCATGGGCGAATACACCGCCGCCTGCCTCGCCGGCGTCTTCTCCGTGGAAGATGCACTCTCGCTCGTCACCGTCCGCGGCCGTCTGTTCGAGCGGCTCGACGAGGGTGGCATGCTGAGCGTTCCGCTGGCCGCGGAGGAGCTGCGTCCCATGCTCCCGCCCGAGCTCTCGATCGCCGCCGTGAACGCGCCCGAGCTGTGCGTGGCGTCGGGCCCGGTGAAAGCGATCGAGGCGCTGGAGCGCACGCTCGCCGCGAGGGAGATCGACTGCCGGCGAATCCACATCAACGTCGCCGCGCATTCGGCGATGCTGGAGCCGATTCTCCAGGAGTTCGGCGCGTTCGTACGTGGTATCGCGCTCAGCGCGCCGAAGATTCCCTTCGTCTCCAACGTGACCGGCACCTGGATCACCGACGCCGATGCGACCGACCCGGCCTACTGGGTGCGGCACCTTCGGCAGACGGTACGCTTTGCCGACGGTGTCGGCGCGCTGCTCACTGATCCGCGGCGCGTCCTGCTCGAAGTCGGTCCCGGTCGCACGCTGACGACGCTCGCGCGGCAGCACTCGGCCAAGCAGGCGACGCACGGGATCTACCCGTCCATGCGCCACCCCGACGAAGTGGTCTCGGACGTCGCGTTTGCGCTCGCGGCTGTGGGCCGCCTGTGGACGCACGGTGTCGGGGTCGATTGGCGTGCGCTGCACGGAGACGACCGCCGGCGTCGCATCCCGCTGCCGACCTATCCGTTCGAGCGTCAGCGTCACTGGATTGCGCCTGGAAAAGGCGTGTCCACCGTGGTTCCCGAGGATGGGCCGCCGCGAAAGCGCCCCGACGTGGCGCAGTGGCTGTATCAGCCTTCGTGGCGGAGAACGACTCCATCGGCGGTGGTCACCACGCCCGAGCCGGGTCCCGTTCTTCTTTTCGCGGACGGCGGCGGACTCGGGACGAAAGTCGCGGACGGCCTGCGAGCCCTGGGCCGGGATGTCTGGACGGTTGCGGCGGGCAGCGCGTATGCCCGCAGCGGCGAGCGCGACTTCACGATCGCACCGGCCGACCGCGAAGCCTATGAGATGCTGTTCCGCGATCTGGCCGCCGCGGGGGCCGTGCCGGCCGATATCGTGCACTGCCTGAGTGTCACGCCGCCGGGAGCGGTGTCATCAGCGGAGCGCGTTCGCGACCTTTCCTTCTATAGTCTGCTCCACCTTGCGCAGGCGATGATCGCCGAGGATCTGTCACACCCGATCCGCCTGAGCGTCGTGTCGAGCGACATGCAGCAGGTTGCGGGCGAAGCGGTTCTGACGCCGGAGAAGGCTCAGCTCCTCGGCCCCTGCAAGGTGATCGGGCAGGAAGTGCCTAACGTCCGCGCGCGGTCCATCGATGTCGTGTGCCCGCCATCCGGCTCGTGGCAGGAACGGCAGCTCGTGCAGCACCTCATCGGAGAGATCTGTTCGCCGGTCACCGATGAGGTGATCGCGCTGCGCGGCGCCGACCGCTGGGTGCAGACGTTCGAGTCCGTCGCCGTCGATGCCGGTACGCGCCCCAGCCGCGTGCGCGAAGGCGGTGTCTATCTCATCACCGGCGGTCTTGGCGGTATCGGGCTCACCGTCGCCGAGTATCTCGCGCGCGCCGCGAAGGCCCGACTGGTGCTCGTCGGCCGTACCGCGTTCCCGGCGCGCGAGGAGTGGGATGGCTGGATCGCCCGTCGCGGCGAGAACGACCGCGTGAGCCGCGCCATCGCGCAGCTGCGGTCGCTCGAGACGCTCGGCGCCGAGGTAATGGTAGCGCGTGGTGATGTCACCGATCGCGAGCGGATGGCCGAGATCGTGCGCACCGCCGTTGCCCGTTTCGGAACGATCAACGGTGTCGTGCACGGTGCCGGTGCGCTCGACGACGGCCTCATCGCGACGAAAGATCGCGCGACCGCCGAGCGTGTGCTCGCGCCGAAGGTCGAGGGAACGCTCGCACTCGATGCGGCGCTCGCCGGCATCGCACTCGATTTCTTCGTCGTGTTTTCGTCGCGCGGCGCCATCGCCGGCCCGGCCGGGCAGGTGGATTACGTGGCCGCGAACGCGTTTCTCGATGCCTTCGCGCATCGGAAGGCCGCGCTCGAGGGAACGCCGGCTGTGGCGATCAACTGGAGCATGTGGCGCGACGTCGGTATGGCCGCGTCAATGGGATCGGTGGGCGAGGTCGACGAGCCCGCGGAGCATCCGCTGCTCGATCGGCGCGTGCGCCGGACCGCGAAGGAGGACGAGTTCTCGACCGTCTTCTCCATTGCCGATCACTGGCTGCTCGACGGCCACCGGATTCGGGGCGGGGAAGCGCTCATCCCCGGCACCGGCTATCTCGAGCTCGCGCAGGCTGCCTTCCGTGAAGGCGGCAACGTTCGCGATCTCGAGCTCCGCGACGTCTTCTTCATCTCGCCGTTCGTCGTACACGCGGACGAGCGCCGCGAGCTCCGGGTGAAGGTCCGCCGCAACGGCGGCGAGTCGGAGATCGTGATCATTGGCGAGGGCGTCGCTGCCGACGGCAGCCGCGAATGGCACGAGCATGCCCGCGCGATCGCGCTGCCCGCCAACGGCGACGCGCCCCCGCGTGTGGATGTCGCGGCCGTGATCGGTCGGTGCGCGCTGCGCGAGCAGACGTTCACCGGCGCCGAGGAGCGTGAGCACCTCGTGCTCGGCAAGCGCTGGAGCAACATTCGGCGTATCGGCTATGGGGTCGACGAGGCGATCGCGACGCTCGAGCTCCCGGCGGAATTCACCGACGACCTCACCCGGTTTGCGCTGCACCCGGCGATGCTGGACGTCGCCACCGCCTGTGCCCAGCAGCTCATTCACGGCTTCGATCCGCACGCCGACTTCTACGTGCCCGCGTCGTACACGCGGCTCCGCGCCCGGGGTACGATTCCCCAGCGCTGCTTCAGTCACATCCGCTATATCCCGAGCGACGACAAGGACATCGCGGCGTTCGACGTGACGATCCTCGACGAGCAGGGCCAGGCAGTGGTCGAGATCGAGGAGTTCGTCATGATGCGCGTGAGCGACAAGGGGCGGATGGCGAGCGATTCCACCGAGGATCGCAAGCCGGTCATCCACGTGGAGACGGCCGGGGAAGATGCGACTCCCGCGCTGTCGCTCGAGGACGCGATCACGCCCGCCGAGGGCATCGAGGTATTCCGGCGTGCGCTGGCCGAGGCGATGCCATCGCAGATCGTCGTCTCGCCGCAGGATCTCGGACGCTATCTCGAGCACGTGCGCACGCCGAAGGCCGGTGCAGGGGCGGAGCCTCAGGAATCGACGGCGAACCTCGCCGAGATCGAAGCCGTGCTCGCCACGCATGAAGCGGTGCGTCAGGGGATCGTGCTCTCGCACGGCGATCGCGCCGGCACCCCGCAGCTGGCGGCGTACGTGATCTACGAGGAAAGCACGCACGCCACCGTGAGCGAGCTGCGCCGCTTCCTGCGCGAGCGGCTCCCGGAGGACATGGTGCCGCAGCATTTCGTCGAGCTCGACGAGCTGCCGCTCACCAGTGATGGCAAGATCGATCGCGCCTCGTTGCCCAATCCCTTTGGTGGGGGCGACGACTACGTCGCTCCGCGCACGCCAATGGAGCGCACCGTCGCCACCATCTGGCAGGAGCTGCTCGGGGTCCCGCGCGTGAGTGTGCACGACAACTTCCTCGACGCCGGCGGCCATTCGCTTCTCGCGATGCGTGTCATTACGCGCATCGCCAAACAGACTGGCGTCCGTGTCAATCAGTCCGCGCTCAACCTGCTGACGCTGGAACAGCTCGCCGCGGAATGCGAGCAGAAAGCCGGAGTGCCGCGCGCTGAGTCGACGCCGACTGCGACGCCGACCGCGGAGCCCCAGGCCGCACAGGCCCCGCAGGGATTCCGCCAGCGGTTCCTGAGCGCCTTCAAGTCCGCCTCACGAGGGTAGATGAACCCGTTTTTCTTCGGCAATTCCAAGCAGCCGCTGTACGGTGTCTACCATCCGCCCAGAGCGCATACGTCGCGGCCGACGGCGGTCGTCCTGTGCTATCCGCTCTGGCAGGAGTACATGCGCGCGCACCGGGCCTTCAGACAGCTGGCCATGCTGCTCAGCAAGGCCGGGTTCTCGGTGCTCCGATTCGACTATTTCGGAACCGGTGACTCGGCTGGTGAGAGCGACGCCGGCGATGTGTCGCGCTGGACGCACGACATCTCGACGGCGATCGATGAGCTGAAGGACACGGCCGCGGTGACGAAGGTCTCGCTCGTCGGGCTGCGCGTTGGCGCGTCGCTGGCCGCCGCGGTCGCGACCGAGCGGAAGGATCTCGACCGCGTCATCCTCTGGGATCCGGTCGTCGGTGGCAAGAGCTACGTCGAGAAGATGGTGCTGACGGAGCAGGCCAGTGGCACCGCGCCTCACGGCCCGGTGGGGACCATCGGCATCAAGGGCTTCCCGCTCACGAGCCGCATGCGCGAGGGACTGGAAGGAATCGACCTTCATCGACTTCCGGCACCCGCCAGCGGTCGCATGATCATGACGGTGTCCGAGGAGCGCCCCGAGTTCGTGGCATTCCGGGATGCGCTCGCCGGTCGGCGCATCGGGATGACGTATCGACACATC
>DATBIU010000045.1:0-2963 GCA_036556765.1 Gemmatimonadaceae bacterium
AATCGGGTAGTCCCTCGTGCCAGGATGGATCGTCCAGCTTCTCCGGGTTGTCGCGGACGTATTCGTAGTTGAACAGTCCCTCGATCGTTGGAGTCCAGAACAGCGGCCCAGCGTTGCCTCGCGCCGTTCGCTCGCGAATCATCGCCACGATGTCCGCGGGATACTCCGCCGCCGTGGCGAGGCCCGTGTGCTCGAAATCGTCGACCCCTGCGGCGAGGCCGCGCCGAATCTCCTCCGGGCGGTGGGAGTGCGCGACCACGGGGAGACGACGGGCGTGTGCTTCGTCGACCACGGCGCGCACTTCGTCCATCGTCATCTGGTCCTGGTCGATGAGCTTGATGACGTCGACTCCCGCATCGGCCAGCCGCTTCACCTTTGCCCGTGCGTCGTTGGGGCCCTTCACCCCCCACCGGAAGGCCTCCGTTCCCGGATAGGGCTCGTGCTGGATGAATGGCCCCGACACGTACAGCGTGGGCCCAGGAATCTTCCCCGCGTTGATCGCGTCGCGCACGCTGAGGCTCGCCTCGAGCGGCGCGCCCAGATCGCGCGCGCTCGTGACCCCCGCCAGGAGGAGCTGCTTCGCCGATGCCGGCATGATCACGCTCGCGAGCAGCGACGGATACGTGCGATCCCAGTGCGCGTAGTCCGCGTGACCATTGATCATCAGGTGCACGTGCATGTCCCACAGGCCGGGAAGAACGCTCATCCCTTCCGTCGAGATGACCTCCGCCCCGGCGGGCACCGCGAGCGTCCCCACCTGGCCAACCGCCTCGATGCGCTCTCCCCGGATGACGATGACCGAGTTGCGCAGCGGCGGTCCGCCATGCCCATCGATGAGCGTTCCGCCAACGAGCGCCTTGAGCGGCGCGTTCTGAGCGAGGAGAACGGTGATGAGAATCGTGGCGAGCATGGTCCTCGGATCTCAGGAAGCGCCTGCGATCAGCGCACGCAGCCGCGGCAGCTCGGCATAGAGGGCTTTGCCCGGGCACCGTGTCGACGCGTAATCCTTGTGCCCGCCCAGGCGGTCGGCGGGAACCGCGAAGCGGCGGGCGAACGACAGGACGAGGGACTCCAGCGCGCGCCGCTGCGGTTCGGTGAGCTCCTCGTCCTCGAAGTTTCCCTCGACGACGATCAGCAGATGCCCGGTGGGATCGTACGGCGTGTTGCTGTCGCCGACATACCGCCACGACCGTGCCTCACCGACCGATCCATCGACCGCGATGTAGTAGTGATACGGGACGTCCGCCCACGCCGGTTTGCGACGTCCGTCCGCCAGGCTGTCATCGCGCTGCGAGAAGGCCTGGAGACCGCGCAGCTTGTCGGCGAGCGAGCGCGCGGTGTTCTGCCGTGTCGCCGTGTGATGGATGGTAATTCGCTCGATTCGATGCTCTCGCATGGGAAGCACGGGATCGTTTGCGCCCCACTCCGCGCGGGTCACGATCGGCATTTCGCCGACCGCGGCCGCTGGCACACCCCGCGAGGCGCAGCCCGCCAGCGCGAGTGAGACCGCGAGCGTGCCCAGCCGACGAATCATCGGCATCGAAAGAGCGACAAGTCTTCCACGGGCTCATCCACAGTCAGCTTCGCCACGATCTCCCCGATCACGGTCGCGAACTTGAAGCCGTGCCCGGAACACGGGCTCGCGATCACGACTTCGCGCTGCACGGGATGCCGGTCGATCACGAAGTGCCCATCCGCCGTGTTGGTGTAGAGACACACGGCGCGATCGCGCAGCTCGCCGGCCGCATCCGGGAGAAAGCGTTCGAGGAGTGTCCGTGCGCCCGCGTCTTCCGCATCGCTGATCGTTCGCCGAACCCGCTGCGGATCGGTGATCTCTCCGTCGTGATGCACGGCGATTTTCACCCCGTCGCCAAAGTCGGGAATCGTGTAGAACATCCGCTCCGGGATCTCCCACAACGCGATCGGAAGCTGCTCCGGAGAAAACCGCTCGGCGTGCTCCCGCGGCGCGAACCAGTGTTGCATCTGCCGCTCGACCGCGAGCTGAATCTGCACGCCGTTGAGAAGCTCGGGAAGCCAGGGGCCGAGCGCGAGCACGAGACGGTCCGCCACGTACTCGCCGAGCGCAGTCGCGACTCGCACGAGTCCACCTTCGACGCGCCACGTCAGCATCGCTTCACCGGTGTGGAGCTCCGCGCCATGGCGCGCCGCGGACGACAGCAGCGCACGGACACAAGCCTCCGGGAAGAGTACCCCCGCGCGCGGCTCGAGCAGCGCCATGATATCGTCCGGCGGCACGAGGGCGGGAAACCGGCGGCGCACCTCGGCTGGGTTCAGCAGCTCGTAAGGCAGCCGATGCCGCTCCGCCGACGCACGCGCGCCGGCGACCAGTGTCCCTCCCTCCGGGCCGAGCATCAGCCCCCCGGTGCGAACGAACAGACGCTCGCCCACCTCGTGCTCCAACGCCGCCCAGAGCTCCTCGGCGCGCTGGACGAGCGGGACGTACGCGGGGTGCTCGAAGTACGCCTCGCGGATGATGCGCGTGCGGCCGTGCGTCGACCCGTGCGCGTGCGGGGGGACATACCGATCGAGTCCCAGGACTCGAAGGCCGCGGCGCGCCAGCTCACGCACCGCGGCACTTCCCATCGCGCCGAGGCCGGTGACGATGACGTCCCAGCGCTCGGACACCGCTCAGCGCTGGAAGCTGAGTCCCAGTCCGATCAGCGACTTGGCTTCATCGAGCATGACTTTCTTGAAGCCGACATCGAGCGCGAGCCCCGACGCGAAGCCGAACGAGACGCCGCCGCCGATCACGAATCCCGTCCCGCCCTCGGTCTCCTCGCCAGCACCGAAGCTTCCGTCGATCTCGAATTTCGTCTGACCCCAGAAGAACGCCGGCTCGATGAACGGGGTGATGGTGACGTTTCCGCTCCTCGCCACGAGCGAGAACGGCACCCCGACGCCGACCGAGATGGCGCGCCCGCTCATCTCGAGCGTCTCGCCGG
>DATBIU010000046.1:0-29500 GCA_036556765.1 Gemmatimonadaceae bacterium
GGGGTCCGCGATCGCTTCTCCGCGCAGCGCGCGCGCGAACTCCTCCATCGAGGCGAAGCGCTCGTCAGGCTCCTTGCGAAGCGCGCGGTCCAGTGCCGCATCCACGGCTGCCGGGACCTCCGGGCGGAGCTTGGCCACACGCGGTGGCTGCTCCGAGACATGACGGTAGATGATCGTGTGCGCCGAGTCGCCGCTGAAGAGCAGCTTACCGGTGAAGAGCTGGTGACCGAGGACCGCGAGTGAGTACTGGTCGGCACGGCCGTCGACGTCGCGCCCGGTGGCCTGCTCCGGCGCCATGTAGTGCGGCGTCCCGATGATCATGCCCGTCTGCGTGAGCTGCGCGGTGAGGTCGCCCACCTTCGAGATGCCGAAGTCGGTGAGCACCACCTGATCGTCGGCCCCGAGCATGATGTTGGCCGGCTTCACATCCCGGTGGACGACGCCGCGCGCATGGGCATGCCCGAGCGCCGCCGCGGCTTCGGAGAGAATGCGCACCGCGAACGGAATGGGCAGCGGCTGCCCGGCATCGAGCATCGACTCGAGCGAGCGACCGGTCACGTACTTCATCACGAAGTAGTGCAACCCGCTCTCGCTCTCGACGCGGTGGATCGGGATGATGTTGGGGTGATCGAGCTTGGCCGCCGTCTTCGCCTCGCGGTGAAACCGCGCCACGACGCGCTCATCGCGCGACATGTCGGGCGGCAGCACCTTGATGGCGACTTCGCGCTCGAGGGTGAGGTCATCGGCGAGAAAGACGGCGCCCATGCCACCGGCCCCGAGGAGCTTCTGCACCCGGTACCGCCCCGAGAGGACGTGCGTGAGCCGATCGTGAAGCTCGGCGGTCACGTCCCGCGGGCGAACGACCGTTTTGACGCCGCCGTCGGACAGGTCGCTGCCGCAGGAGAAGCAGAAGCGCGCCTCGTCAGGCAGCGGGGTATGGCAGTGGGTGCAGTCCATCAGCGACGCTCCGGCGTACCGCGGGGATCGCGACGGGGCCGCGCCAGATACGGCGCGATCGGCCGCAGCAGGGCGGCCTCGCGTGCGGCCACGAACGACGGCGCCACCGGGGATGGCAACGTACACGTGGTGCCGATCGCCATGCAGAGGGAGTACCGGGTGGCCATCCCCACGGAGTCGACGACCGCGACGTAGTAGTCGCCAGGCGAGAGCACCAGGTTGAGGGTGCTGGTCGACCCACGCGCCAGGTCCGAGCCGGCGAGCGTGAGCGCCTGCGTCGACGAGGGCACGCTCAGGACGTAGACATCGATGTCGCTGCGATCGATCGCGCTGAAAGGCTGGCCCGCGGTGCGAATCGCCACCGGCTGGGGGACGATCCCCGGGACCCGAACGCGGAACCAGTCGATGTCGTGCGGGTTGTCGATCGTCAGGTTCTCCCCGAACGCACGAACGCCGAGATCGATGCGCGTGGGGGCGGCCGCGAAGTTGTCATCCGCGAAGTTGCAGATGTCGTTCTCCTCGTACGCGTCGGGGGCCAGGCGCGCATCGGCGGTCGCGTATCCGCGAAAGACGCCGAGCAGATACCGTCCTTCCTGCACGTACAGCGACACGAGGTCCACCGACGCGGCGGGCAAGCGGGCGAGCGCGATGACCACCGTGTCCGAGAGCGCCTGCTGGGGGCGGAACTCGTGCCCTTTGCACATGTGCTCTCCCGATCCGAGCTTCCATTCGCTGCTGTCGCTCACCCCGTTCAACCGAAGCCGGTCCGTCAGGAAGGTGGCGTAGGCGCCGGCGAGCGCGGGCGCGGAGAACACCACGGTCACCGGCGTATCGAGGTCCGTCCCGCGCAGCCGGTACCAGTCGAACCCGAACGGGAAATCGCGTCGATCCTCGAACGCGAGCGCCGGATTGAAGAAGCGCAGCGAGGGCACCGGCGGAAACGGGTCGATTCCGTCGAGCGCGATGTCGGTGGGCGTCGTTTCGTTAGGCTCGTAGAGATCCCACGGGAGCACGACCGTGGTGTCCGGCGCGGCGATGAGCTGCCCCGACCCCGCGGCGATGATGCTCCCCGAGAGCGCCGGCCACGGCACCCAGAAGCTCTGCCGCCCGAGCCCGGACTTGTCGCCCGCGATCGACAGGCTGTCGGAGATGAGAAAGCCGGAGCCGAGCCCGGCGAAGAACAGCTCCCCCACCCCGATGCCGAACATCGTCACGCGCTCCCCATAGCGCACCGTGTCGGGGGCGATGCTGTCGATCTCCAGCGGGTTGGCGACGCGCAGCGTGAGGATCGCCGGCGCCGCGTTCTCGTAGGCGGGGACGACGGCGCGAATCTCCACGTTGCCCGAGTTTACCCCGGTCACGCGCCCACGCCCCTGCGCCCCGGACTCGACGGTGGCGATGAGCGGATCGGCAGTAGCCCAGAACAGCGCGACGTTGTGGAGCTCGATCGAATCGCCGGCCGGCCCGGGGCGCCACACGCGCGCAAGCACCGGGGCCTGCGCCCCGCGCAGCAGCACGGGCGACGTCGACTCGATCGTCACCCAGATGCCCGGGCTGAGGTCGGTGGGTGCCGTGCAGGAGAACGAAAACAGAATGGGCAGCGACGCGAGCGCGAGCCCGCGGCGCCAGGCGCGGCGGATGGGCATTGCTTCGACGAAGGGCGATGCAGCGTGGGATCAGCCAGCGAGTGCCGGCCACCTTACCCACGGTCATCCGGGTGCGGCGCGGCGCTCCATCCTTGGAGACGCGCTCACCGCCGTCGAGGATACAGGCGCGGAGGGAAGCCTGACGGTGAACACCGACCCGCGTCCGACCTCGCTCTCGACGGTGATGTCGCCCCCCATCGCGCGTGCGAGGTCCCGGCTGATCGCGAGCCCCAGCCCCACGCCTTCGTGCGTCCGGTTCAGCGCGCGCCCTCCCTGCACGAACGGCTCGAAGATCGAGCGCCGACGATCCTCGGGAATCCCGATGCCGGTATCGCGGACGCGGATCTCCGCCATGTCATCCGTGCCCGAGCAGTCGACCGTGATGCGGCCTCCCTCGGACGTGAACTTCACGGCGTTCGACACGAGATTGAGCAGAATCTGCCGCACCTTGTCGCGATCGGCGCGCACCATCAGCTGGTCGCCGCACCGATGCATTTCGAGCCGCTGATTCTTGGCACGGACCTGCGGCGCGATGATCGCCTCGAGCTCCAGTCGCAGCTCGTCGAGCGCGACGTCGGTGACGTGAAACTCGATCTGCCCGGCATCGATCTTGGCGAAATTGAGCACGTCGTTGATGAGCGACAGCAGGTGCGCCTGGCTTCGGTTGATGCGGGTGAGCGCATCGCGCTGCGCCTCGGTGACGGGGCCGTGAATCCCCATCTCGAGCAGCTGCGCGTATCCTCCGATCGCGTTCAATGGCGTGCGCAGCTCGTGACTCATCACGGCGAGAAAGTCGCTCTTCGCGCGATTGGCCGCCTCCGCCTCCGCGCGCGCGCGGCGCGCGTCCGTCACCCCCTCCTCGAGCTCGCGTCGTGAGGCATCGATCTGGCTGGCCATCTGGTTGAAGCTCTCCGCCAGCCGGCCGATCTCATCGCGCCCCGTTTCCCGCACGCGCCGCGTGTACTCCCCCTGCGCGATCGCCTCGGCGGCGACGGTGAGCGACGCCAGCGGTCGCGTGATCCCACGACTGATGAGCCACGACAACGCCGCGCCGAGCGCGACGAGCGCGATGCTGAGGAGGGCGAGCCTGGTGACGGTCTCCCGCGGCCGCGCCTCCACCGACTCCACCGGCGCCTCCAGGACGAATATCCATGGCGTGCCCGCAACCGGTGCCTCCGTCGCCATCATGGACTTCCCGTCGCGGAGGTACGACAACGCGCCGTTGGTCGAATCGCGGTCGGTCGGCGCGACCGCTGGAGATCCCGGCGCGACCATCCACACGTCGCCCTCCTGGTCGCGCACGTAGAGCGTGACCTGCTCGCCGGTGAGCTCGCGCAGCGCCTGCGAGGCGTCGCGCGCGCCGCCGGTGCGGAGGAACTGTGCGACGTACCCACGCACGGTCCCGCCGCGCGCGATCGGCGCGACGACCCAGAACGCCGCTCGATTCCCGGTCGCATAGAGCGGGCTCACCCGGGCGGAATCCCGCATGGCGCGCGAGGCCGGCTCGCGAAGCAGCGCGGTACGAATGCGCTCGGGCACCTGGTCACGCACCGAGTCGCTCTCCGGCCTGGTCGACAGAACTGGCGCCCCACGCGCGTCCCATACTTCGATCGGTAACCCGGAATCCGCTGGGGACGCCAGCCGCGCGAGGACCTCGCGGGCCGCGGCGTGGCGGCTCGTGTCGCGCGCGTCGAGCGCGGCGGCGACCACCGGGTCGCGCGCCGTCGCGACGAGCAGTCGCGCGCGCTGCGCCATCGCATCCTGCGCCGATCCGGCGACCTGGGTGATGGCCTGCGCGAGCCGGTGCCGCGCCGCGTCGTCGGTGCTTCGCGACAGCGTGCGGTAGGTCAACGCGAGCGACGCCGCCAACACGGCGAGGAGCACCGCCGTCATCAGCAGGGGAAGCTTGTGCTCGAGCGACAGCGATCGAGAGCGCATAGGTGACCGCACCGAATGTGCAGGGATCGTGCGAGCGCGTTAACTTCTTCAGCGCCGCGTCCGGCAAGAACACTCCTCACACCTCCCCATGTTCCTCGGACACTACGGTGCAGCACTCGCGGGGGCTCGCGCCGCACCACAGGTCTCGATTGGAGCGCTCATTGCCGCATCACAGCTCCCCGACTTGATCTGGCCGATCCTCCTGCTGGCCGGTGTGGAGCGCGTGCAGGTCGTTCAGGGCGAGAACTCCTTTCTCAATCTGGTGTTCGTGCATTACCCGTGGACGCACAGCCTCGCGATGGTCGTCGTGTGGGGTGTCATCGCTGGCCTGCTCTATCGACTGTGGCGCCGCGATGATCGCGGAGCCTGGGTGGTGGGCGCCCTCGTGGTGAGCCATTGGGTGCTCGACTGGATCACCCATGTCCCCGATCTTCCTCTGTACCCGGGGGGTGCAGTGTACGGGCTGAGTGCGTGGCGGGTCCCGCCCATCACATTCGCGATCGAAGTTCCTCTGTTCGTCCTCGGCGTGTGGCTGTATGCATCACGCACGCGCGGCCGCGACAGGGCTGGCCGCATCGGGTTCTGGGGCCTTCTCGGATTCATGGCCGCCGCCTATGTCGGGAGCCTCATCGCTCCTCCGCCCCCGACCGCCAGCGCGGTCGCGTGGGGCGCGTTGTCCGCATGGCTCCTCCCCCTGTTGGGTGTGTGGGTGGACCGGCACCGCGAGCGCGTCACCCCCGCCGTGACAACCGCGTCGTGAGAGTCCTCGCCTCTTCAGCCATCGGCGTGCTGCTGGCATGCCACACGCCGCCACCGCTCCCCGTGCCGGGAAGCGAAGTTCCCGCATCAGTCGAGTGGGCGGCGTATGGCCGCGATCCAGGCGGAAGCCGTTATGCGCCCATCGACGACATCTCACGCGACAACGTCGCGCGGCTGCGCGTCGCGTGGACGTATCGCACGAGAGAGATGGACTCCGCGTTCGCCACGCGTCGTGAGACCTCGCTCGAGGCGACGCCCCTCGTCGTCGACGGGACGTTGTACCTGTCGACGCCCCTCGGCCGGGTGATCGCGCTCGATCCGGCGACGGGGACGGAGCGGTGGGCGTTCGACCCCCGGGTGAATCGCGGCATCAACTTCGGCGACTTCACCAACCGCGGCGTCTCCACCTGGGTCGATCCCCTCGCGTCCGTCGATGCGCCCTGCCGTCGGCGCATCTACGTCGCGGTGATCGATGCGCGACTCATCGCGCTCGACGCGCGCAACGGCCGCCCCTGCGTCTCGTTCGGCACGAACGGCACGGTCGACCTGCGCACGGGGCTTCGCAACCCACCCTCCGAGATCGCGGAGTACGAGGTGACATCGCCGCCGGCGGTGATCGGCGGGCTGCTGGTCGTCGGATCGGCGGTGGCCGACAACAGTCGCGCCGATGCGGCGAGCGGCGAAGTGCGCGCCTTCGACGCGCGGACCGGCGCGCTGCGCTGGACGTGGGACCCGGTGCCGCAAGACCCGCGCGATCCGGCCTATGGAACCTGGGCCGGCCCCCGCGCGCGCACGACGGGCGCCGCCAACGCGTGGTCGGTGATCGCCGCCGACACGGCCCGCGGGCTCGTGTTCGTTCCCACCGGAAGCGCGAGCCCCGACTACTACGGCGGGGAGCGACTCGGCGACAATCGTTATGCCAACTCGATCGTCGCCCTGCGCGCCTCGACCGGACAGGTCGCGTGGCACTTCCAGACGGTCCATCACGATCTCTGGGACTACGACAATGCCTCACCGCCGGCGCTGACGACCATTCGCACTGGGGATCGCGAGGTCGACGTGGTGGTGCAGGCAACGAAGACGGGAATGCTGTACGTGCTCGATCGCGGCACCGGCGTGCCGGTCTTTCCGGTCGAGGAGCGCCCGGTGCCGCGCAGCACCGTCGCCGGGGAAGTGGCGGCTCCCACGCAGCCCTTCACGACGCGCACGCCTCCGCTGAGCCCGCACACGTTGCGACAGGACGAGGTCTGGGGCGCGACGCCCGAGGACCGCGCCGCATGCGTCGAGGCGATCGCCCCACTGCGAAACGAGGGGATCTTCACGCCGCCCTCGCTCGAGGGAACGCTGGTGATCCCGTCGAACATCGGCGGCGCGCACTGGGGCGGCGTGGCGATCGATCCCGCGCGCCAGGTCGCCGTCGTCCCTGTCAATCGCCTCGCGGCGATGGTGCAGCTCATCCCGGCCGACCAGCTGAACGCGGACAGCATGCGAATCGCCCGCCAGCGGTTCGACTTCGAGTACACCCGCATGCGCGGCACTCCATTCGTGATGCGACGCCGCATTCTGCGAGCCCCCTCCGGGCTTCCCTGCACTCCGCCGCCGTTCGGCACGCTGGTGGCGGTGAGCCTCGCCACCGGTGATCGCCTGTGGGACGTGCCGCTCGGCACCATCAGTGCGCTCGCTGGTGAAGGGGCGACCGTGCCACCGAGCTGGGGCTCTCCCACGCTCGGCGGGCCGATCACGACGGCGGGCGGCCTGGTCTTCATCGCGGCGACGCTCGATCGCTCGATTCGCGCCTTCGACATCGACACGGGTCGCGAGCTGTGGCGCGGCGATCTCCCGGCGAGCGGTAAGGCGACGCCCATGACCTATCGCGTCAATGGCACGCAGTACGTGGTGGTGAGCGCCGGTGGGGGCGGAGTGTGGGGACGCGGGGATTGGGTGGTCGCGTTCGCGCTGCCGTAGCGAGGTGCTCGAGGTACTCGACGTGCTCGACGTGCTCGACGTGCAAGTCCTCGAGCACCTTGAGCACCTCGAGCACCTCGAGCACCTTTCACAACATTCATTGCCGCCGAGGACTGCTATGGTGATCAGCAAGGCGTCGACGGTCGAACGGTATCTCGACGAGCTGCCTCCGGAGCGCCGGGCGGTCGTGTCGAAGGTGCGCGACCTCGTCAGGCGAAACCTTCCGAAGGGCTATGCCGAGATGATGACGTTCGGCATGATCGGTTACGGGATCCCTCTGTCCCGCTATCCCAACACATACAACGGGCAGCCGCTGGGCTACGTCGCACTGGCGGCCCAGAAGCACTACTACGCGCTGTACCTCATGCCTCCGTACATGAATGGCGAGCAGGGCAAGGAGTTGGCGGAGGCGTTCAAGCGCGCGGGCAAGAAGATGGACATGGGAAAATCGTGTCTTCGCTTCAAGTCGCTCGACGACCTCCCCCTCGATGCCATCGGACGCGTGATCGCGAGCACGCCCCCCGAGGACCTCATCGCCCATTACGAGGCGGTGCGCGGCAACCGGTGACGGCGTCCCTGTCTCCCCGCGCCGACTCGACGGGGGCGCGAGACGACATCGTCATTCGCCGCGCGGTCGCCGACGACGCGCCACGACTGGCGGAGTTCGCGCGCCGCACGTTCGTGGAGACGTTCGGCCCCGACAACACGCCGGAGGACATGGCGCTCCACGTGGCGAAGGCCTTCGGCCCCGCCATTCAGCTGAGCGAGATTCGTGACGACGACGTGGTGACCTTGCTGGCCGAGCTCGACACGACCCTGGCCGGTTTCGCCCAGGTCCGTCGCGCGCCGCCTCCGGATTGCGTCACCGGCCCGTTGCCCGTGGAGCTGCTTCGGTTCTACGTCGACCGTCCCTTTCATGGACGCGGAATTGCGCCGTCGCTCATGCGCGCCGTCGAGCAGGTCGCGCGCGATCTCGGCGGACGCACGCTCTGGCTCGGCGTGTGGGAGCGTAACCCGCGCGCGATCGCTTTCTATACCAAGTGCGGATTCGTCGACGTCGGTGCGCACGCGTTTTTTTTCGGCACCGAGGAGCAGTCGGATCGTGTGATGGCTCACCCGCTGTGACGCTGACGCGAGCCAACCTCGTTGCGATCACGCGGGCGATGTTCGCCTTCCTCGCCGTCGCCATCCTCTTCCATCGATCGGACCTGTATCTGCTCGCCGCGCTGCTGACGATCGTGTCGATCCTCATGGATGGCCTCGACGGCTGGGTCGCGCGCCGGTATGGCGAAGTCTCGCGCATCGGTGCCGTGATCGACATTCTCACCGACCGCATCGTCGAGCTCACCTACTGGATCGCGTTCGCGGTGCTCGGCTGGATTCCGGCGTGGGTGCCCATCGTCGTCGCCGTACGCGGATTGCTCGTCGACGGCGCCCGGGCCGTGGCGTTCGAGCGTGGTCTCACCGCGTTCGGACCGACGACCATGATGCGCTCGCGGATCGGGAATTTTCTCGTCGCATCGCGCGAGAGTCGATCGGCCTACGGCATCGCCAAGGCAGCGGCGTTCACCCTGATCATCGTCGCCCATGCGTCGGACCTTCCGCCGGCGGCGGAGCCAGTCGTGCTGACGGTCGGTCTCGTCTGCGTGTACATCAGTGTCGTTCTCTGCGTTCTCCGCGGCATCCCCGTCCTTCTCGAGGCACGACGTCTCGTCTGACCAGCCCAATGACCACTCCGTCGCACACCGCATTTCTTGCCGACCAGCTCGAGCGCGCCCACGCCGGCGATCCGTGGCACGGATCGTCACGCGCATCGATTCTCGCCGACGTGACCAGCGACGAGGCACGCACCCGTCCGGCGCCGGCAGTGCACTCGATCTGGGAGCTCGTGCTGCACATGACGGCGTGGACTCGGGAGGTCACGCGCCGGCTTCAGGGACATCACGCCGCCGAGCCGGAGATGGGCGACTGGCCGGCGCCGCCGGCCGCGCCTGACGAGCGAGCCTGGCGGGCCGCGCTGGCGAATCTCGAGCGCGCTCACGTGACGCTGCGCGATCTCGTCCGTGCCATGGACGAGTCACGACTGGCCGCGCGCATCGGCGACGAGCGCAACGCGCCGCTCGGCACCGGCGTCACCTTCGCGCAGACCATCAATGGGCTGGTGCAGCACGACGCCTATCACTGCGGGCAGGTCGCGCTGGTGAAAAAGCTCGTTCGAACGGCAAAGGGATAGCGTGCGCTTCGCGCCACTCGGATGCGGAAGCTCCAGCCGTCCGCGGCCAGGCCACCGCGATCGTTCCCGGAAATCCCCGCTGAGCCTAGATTTCGCCCCATGGTCGACCGGACTGGCTCGGCACCGATGCGCTTTCAGGGATTCCGCCGGGCCGGGGTCCTCTTCGCGCGCGCGTTGACGCTGCGGTGCCCCAATTGTGGCGCGCGGGGGATTCTCGCCTCGTGGTTCAAGCTCGCGCCCGCGTGCCCGCGCTGTCGCCTTCGCCCCGAGCGCGGCGAGTCCGACTATTTTCTCGGCGGCATGATGTTCAACATCGGCCTCGCGGAGGGCGTGTTCGTCATCGCCCTCGTCGCCACGTTGGCGGTGACCTGGCCGCGCGTGCCATGGTCTCTGCTCCAATACGGAGCGCCAGCCGCGATGGTGCTGGCGCCGATCATCCTCTATCCGTTCTCGAAGCTCGTCTGGCTCGCGTTCGATCTCATGCTCCGGCCGCTCGTACCTAACGACCTGGCCGGGTCCCCACCCGCGCACTGAGCCACGCTCGCGTCCTGAGCACCGCCATGTCCGATTCGCACGACGTCGCGCTCGCCGAGTCTTCTCCCTCGGACGCTGAGCCTCCGCAACGCACCTGGGACGCGGTCAAGGACGCGATCCGCGGCAGCCACCACGACTACACCGCCGGGCCGATTGGGCGGTCGATCTTTCTGCTCGCCGTCCCAATGGTGCTCGAGACGGTCATGGAGAGCGTGTTCGCCGTCGTGGACGTGTTCTTCGTCTCGCGTCTGGGCGCGGATGCGGTCGCCACCGTCGGGCTCACCGAGTCGATGATGGTGCTGGTCTACTCGCTCGCGATGGGCCTCGGCATCGGAGCGACGGCGACGGTCGCGCGCCGCATCGGCGAGCAGAACGCCGACGGGGCCGCGCACGCCGCCGCCCAGGCGATTCTCCTCGGCCTGATCGTCTCGGCGGTGCTCGGCGTGCTCGGCGTGGTGCTCGCGCCGACACTCCTGCGCATGATGGGAGGATCGCCGGCGGTGATCGCCAACGCCGCGTTCATGCAGGTGATGTTAGGCGCGAACGCCTCCGTGCTGCTGCTGTTCCTCATCAACGCGATCTTCCGCGGCGCCGGCGACGCCGCGATCGCGATGCGCGTGTTGTGGCTCGCGAACTGGATCAACATCGTACTCGGGCCGATGCTCATCTTCGGCGTCGGTCCCTTCCCGGAGCTCGGGGTGGTGGGCGCCGCGATCGCCACCAGTATCGGACGGGGAACGGGCGCGCTCTACGCGATCAGCCGACTGTTCCGCCCGGGGGCGCGGGTTCACGTTCAGCGTCGCCACTTCGCGTTCGATCCGGCGCTGATGTGGCAGATGATTCGACTGTCCGGCTCGGGCACGTTCCAGATCCTCATTGGCACGGCGAGCTGGATCGGGCTCATTCGCGTCATCTCGAGCTTCGGAAGCGCGGCGCTGGCCGGATACACGATCGGCATTCGCGTGATCATCTTCGCGCTCTTGCCGTCGTGGGGCCTGAGCAACGCGGCGGCGACGATGGTCGGTCAGGCGCTCGGCGCGAAGAAGCCGGAGCGCGCGGAGCGCGCCGTGTGGATTGCCGCGCGCTACAACCTCGTATTCCTCGGCACAATCGGTCTGGTGTTCGTTCTGTTCGCGCGAGCGATCGTCTCGCTCTTCACGAGGGATCTCGCGGTGGCACCGTATGCCGTGGACTGTCTGCGCATCGTCGCGCTGGGCTTCCTGTTCTACGCCTACGGCATGGTGATCACCAGCTCGTTCAACGGCGCCGGCGACACCTGGACTCCCACCTGGCTCAACCTGGTGGTCTTCTGGCTCTGGGAAATCCCGCTGGCCTACGCGCTGGCCGTGGTGCTGGAGATGGGACCGCGTGGCGTGTTCGTCGCGATCACCGTCGCGTACTCCACGCTGGCGGTGCTGAGCGCGTGGTTGTTCCGGAAGGGGAGGTGGAAGACGAGAGTGGTGTGACGAGGTGCGGGGGTCGGAGCCTATCGCCGGGTCACCACCAGGCCTAACGGCACCTGGCGAATTCCCCGCCACGCACGGGCGTTGCCGGTGGTGTCGCGCACGAGCAGTTGGCTCGAGATGCCGCCGTCGAGCAGCACGGCGCGCGAAGCGCCTAACGCCCCCATCACGGCGGCCATCTCGGGCGTCGTCAGGCCGAACGGGAGGTTGGACAGCGCGCCGCCGAGCGCCTCGAAGCGCGTCATGGCGACGAGGACGCGACCGTCGCGCAGCAGGCCGATCGCCAACCGGGCGTCGCGATGCCGCAGATTCACACCGCTCCTTTCGTTGAAGAGCGGCGATGGGATCTCGCCGTCCCGCACGAGAGCGGCCGGATAGGATTGAAAGGCGGTCGCGATGCCGCCATGGCGCCGCCCGATGGTCACACTGTCGGCAGGCACGAGCCGCACGTGCCCGCTCGAGTCCACGACGACAGCGGGAGCGAGCGGACCGTACCCGGGCGCGCGGACCTCGCCCCCGTCGCGGACGACCCAGCCCCAGGGGCCCGCGTCCGAGAACTGGCCGGCGTTGAGCGCGACGACGGCAAGATCCGGCGCCTGGTCAATGCTCCAGCCGCGGCCACGTCCGGCCGGCTCGTGCGTTCCCGCCAGAGCGAAGCGGACTCGCGCCGGATCCATACGCGCGACGATGACGCGAAGGCGCCACGCTTCCCCGCTGCCGGACAGTCGAAATGTCCCCCAGTCGACGCCGTTGGCGGCCGGCGTCCACTCGACAGCACCGGTGACGGCTTCGAGTCCATCAGTCCATCGCCGGGGTGCGCGATCGGCCCGCCACCACTCGACCCACACGCCGTCACGCTCGACGGCCAGCGACGGCGCATCGCTCGCGAGCGCTAGCGCCACCAGCGCGGCCGCGCTGCCGAGGAGGACCGCTCGCGCGGCCATGAGATCAGTACGACGTGAGCAGGCCCTCGTACTGGCGGAACTCGTTTCGGCGGGCGCCGAGCGCCGCGAGCTCGGCGTCGGTGAACGCATACGTCGTTTCGCCGCGCGTAATCTTCTCGTCACCTAACGAGAGCCACGCGAGGATACGCTCGCGCGCGATCCGATATTGCTCGTCCGGCATGCCCGACGCCTTGACCCCCTCGGCCATCGTCCCGCTCGTCTGGTCGGCCGGAGCGGCTGGGCGCGCCGGCTCCTCCGGTCGCGCACCGCAGTCGGCCTTGGCGCGCTTCTCGAGCCCGTCATCGGTCGTGTACTTCCGGGTTGCCCCGGCGATGGCGGAGGTCAACGAGTCGGTGAGCCGTACCGCCTCACGAGTGTCCCCGCGCTGGTGCGCGGCCTGGATACGCTCGCCCACGGCTTTCAGCGCGGCCGTATCCACCGACTCACCGTATGCCTGCGCGTCACGTGCCTTGGCGTCCTGCTCGTCGCGGTATTTCTGCATGCAGCGATCCCACGTCTCGTGCGTCTTCTCCCACGTCTTGTACGCACGCTCGTACTCCGCGCGCTGGCGCTCGTATTCGGCCTCACGCTGCTTTTGTCCCGCGGCGTACTCGCGGTTCTTCGCAGCGACGCGACCTTCGGCGGCGAAGCCGGCGAGCATCTTGGTGACGCGATCCTCGGTGAGCTCGACGACGGCGTTGTCGAAGGTTGGTGTGGGGCGAGCGGTCGTCGGCGGTGCAACCTTGTTCGCGACCGCCTTCTCCGCCCGCTTCTTCAGGGCACCGAGCTGGGCATCGGCGGGTGAAGCGAGGACGCCGACGGCGAACGCGACGAGAAGCGCGCGCATGGGGAGGGTCTCCGGAGGGTGGAGGGACGGGCCGTTGGTGTGGACGTGGGAATCTGGGGGCGGTGAGGGGCCGGGGCCATGGGGGTCGAGGCCCTGGGGGGCCGGGGGCCAAGGGTGGGCCCGGGGCCAAGGGCCAAGGGCCATGGGGGTGGAAAGGCGCGTCGCCGCTTCGCGGCCGACGCGCTCATCAATGAGCGAGCGGCCCGTGGCCGCTCGCCCATCCACCACTTGGCCCCTGGCGCTGGGCCCGGGGCCCACTCGCCCTCTCGCGAAACCCTATCGCGCGATATATCGTACGTACTATCGTCAGACTCAAAAGGGGTACCCCCATGTGTTCGCACGAGCGCTGGCCACACCACCACGGCAGGAAGGGCGCGTCCGACTTCGACCCCGGCGTATTCGCGTTCTGGGGCGGCCCCTGGCGGCGACGGGGCGGGCCGTGGCGCGGAGGCCGCATGTTCGAGCAGGGCGATCTCAAGTACGTGATCCTGCAGCTCCTCGAAGAGAAGCCGCGTCACGGGTACGAGATCATCAAGGAGCTCGAGGACCGGTTCTCCGGCGCATATTCGCCGAGCCCCGGCACCGTCTATCCCACGCTCACGATGCTCGTCGACCTCGGGTTCGCGGTTGCGCGCGAGGAAGAAGGCGGGAAGAAGATTTACGAGATCACCGACGCCGGCCGTGCGCATCTGGCAGAGCACAGGACGACCGTCGACGACATCTTCGAGCGGATGGCGCAGTTCGGGTCCAGCCTGTTCGGAGGCAAGATGTCGGACGTCAATCGCGCCTTCGCGGATCTGGGGCGGGCGGTCTACGGCACCGCGTTTCGGCGGAACGTCGAGGGCGACGTCCTCGCGAAAATGCGTGAGGTCCTCGAGCGCGCCGCGAAGGAGATCGATGAGCTGACGAAGTAGCCGCTGGACGCCACCGAAACGGGGCGTACATTCAACGACGGGTCGCGGCTCAGTCCGCGACCCGTTTTTTGCGTGCGGGAAGGTCGTTTCACCTCTCCATGACAGTCGAGCCCCCAGAACCCGGCGGGGCGGAGCCGGCGGTGCCGCTCCAGCCCAACACCCCTGCTGATCCAAAGAGCACGGGCGAGATCGTGATTCGCGAGCCCGTCAGCACGGGAGTGCCTGCGCCGCCGCCCAGGAACCCGGCGCAACCCCACCCTCACCGCCATCGTCCCGAAGAGCATCCCACCGGCCGACGATTGGCGGTGCTCTCCCTGACGGCGCTTGGCGTGGTGTACGGCGACATTGGGACGAGCCCGCTGTACGCGATCAAGGAGTGCTTCAGACCGGGATACGGGCTCATGCCGACGCCCGTCAACGTCTACGGCGTCCTCTCGCTGATCGTCTGGGCCCTCATGCTCGTCATCAGCGTGAAGTACGTGCTGTTCATCCTGCGCGCCGACAACCGCGGCGAAGGTGGCGTGCTGGCGCTGCTCGCGCTCGTGCAAAGCGGCGCTCGGCGCCGACGAGACGCACGCCGCCGGGCACTGCTGATCTCGCTCGGACTCGTGGGGGGCGCGTTCCTCTACGGAGACGGCATCATCACGCCAGCCATCTCCGTGCTGTCGGCCGTGGAGGGCCTCGAGGTCGCGACGCCCGCGCTTCAGCACGTCATCGTCCCGCTGGCATTCATCATCATCGCGGGGTTGTTCGCGGTGCAGCGGTTCGGGACGGCGCGAGTGGGGACAGCGTTCGGCTGGATCACCCTGCTGTGGTTCCTGAGCATCGCGGGCCTCGGGATCATGGAGATCGCGCGCGGTCCGGAGGTGTTGTGGGCGCTGAACCCATGGAACGGCGTGCGGTTCTTCATCGATCATCCGACGATCTCGTTCGTGGTCCTCGGCGCCGTCGTGCTGGTGATCACGGGCGGCGAAGCGCTCTATGCCGACATGGGGCACTTCGGGAAGCGGCCGATCCGTGTCGTCTGGTTCGGACTCGTGTTCCCGGCGCTGCTGCTCAACTATTTCGGTCAGGGGGCGCTGCTGCTGCGCAACCCCGCCGCGGTCGAGAATCCCTTCTATCTGCTCGCTCCGCGGCCGCTGCTCATCCCGCTGCTGTTCATCGCGACGGCGGCGACGATCGTCGCCTCGCAGGCGTTGATCTCCGGAGCGTTCTCGCTCACGCAGCAGGCGATTCAGCTCGGCTACATGCCGCGGATGACCATCCGCCACACGTCCGCTCGTGAGGCGGGCCAGATCTACATTCCGGAGATCAACAAGGCGCTCGCCATCGGCACGCTGCTCCTCGTGGTCGGCTTCGGCTCGTCCGGGGCGCTCGGCGGTGCGTACGGCGTCGCGGTCACCGGCACGATGGCCATCACGACGATCCTGTTCGTGGCCGTGGCACGCCAGCGGTGGAACTGGAAGCCGTGGCACGTCGCGGTGTTCCTGATCCTGTTTCTGACGATCGACCTCGCCTTTTTCTCGTCGAATCTGCTCAAGATCCCGCATGGCGGGTGGGTGCCGCTCGCCGTGGCGGTGATCGTCTACACGCTCATGACGACGTGGAAGCGTGGGCGGATGCTGCTCTCGAGCATCCTGCGTCGCAGCTCCCTGCCGCTCGATCTCTTCCTGCGCGACGTCGAGACACGTAAGCCGGTGCGCGTGCCGGGCACGGCGGTGTTCATGACGTCCGATCCCGAGGGCACTCCCGTGGTGCTCCTGCATCACCTCAAGCACAACAAGGTGCTGCATGAGCAGGTGATGCTGATGTCGATCGTCTCGCGCGAGGTCCCGGAGGTGCCTGACGAGGAGCGCGTGGAGGTCGAGCGACTGCCGGCGAACTTCGTCCGCGTGGTCGCGCGGTACGGGTTCATGGAGGCGCCGAACGTGCCCGAGATCCTGGAGTACTGCGAGGAGAGCGGCGTCTCCCATCTCCGGCCGCACGAGATCTCGTTCTTCCTCGGCCGCGAGCGTCTGATTCCGGTCGGCAGCTCGCGCATGGTGCGCTGGCGGAAAAAGCTGTTCGGGATCATGTCGCGCAACGCGCAGGGGGCCACCGAGTTCTTCCAGATCCCTCCCAACCGCGTCGTCGAGCTCGGGGCGCAGATCGAGTTCTGATTTCGTAAGCCCTCTGGCGGCCACCGCGGCGGGAGCGTATGGAGTGACCGCGTGGCTCTCTCTCGCGCAACGAGCCGTGACAGCGTTATCACAGAGCACACCGAGACGAAGCACAGGGACTCACCGAGGAACTGCGACTGCAAAAGCCTTTTGGAAAAGCCCTTCGCAGTTGCAGTTCTCTGTGCGTCCCTGTGGATGTCTCGATGCCCTCTGTGATAACGCTGTCACGGCTCGTTGCGAATTGAGCTCCTCGCCGTAGCTTCTCGCCTCCGCCGCTCAACCCACTCTCGCCCGCCCTCAATGCGACTCGCCCTTCTCGCGCTGGTCCTCGCGGCTCCGCTCGCCGCGCAGTCCCTCCCGCTCGACTCCATCCGCGACGACCGCAATTTCTCGTTCTACGATCGCGGCCCCTATCGCCCGACCGTGCCACGGCCGGAGGCGGTGCTCGGATATGCCATCGGCGAGATGAATACGCAGTACGCGGCGCAGGAGCGCGTGCTGCTCGCCATCGCCGACGCGGCCAAGGACCGCGTGCGTGTCGAGGAGTTCGGGTCCAGTTACGAGCGGCGGGCCATGCGCCTGTTCATCGTGTCGTCGCCCGAGAACATCGCGCGCCTCGATGCGATTCGGGCCGACCTCGACAAGCTCGCCGATCCGCGCGGCGCCAGCGCCGCCGAGCTCGAGCCGCTCGTCGCCCGCACGCCGGCGGTCGTTTTTCTTTCCCACTCCGTGCACGGCAACGAGTCACCGGGGTTCGAGTCGGCGATCCAGACGCTCTATCAGCTGGCGGCGAGCGACGAGCCGGCAACGGTGAACGCGCTCCGCAACACGATCGTCGTGATCAATCCGAGCTCCAACCCGGATGGGCACGAGCGCTTCACGGTCTGGTACAACTCGATCAACGTGCGGCACCCAGACCCGAACGCGATCGAGCACGATGAGCCGTGGAGCGTGCAGGGCCGGTTCAATCACTATCGGTTCGACATGAACCGCGACGTGATGGCGTCGACGCAACGCGAGGTGCAAGGCATCATGCGCGCGATGCTGCGCTGGCATCCGATGGTGGCCGCCGACCTGCACGGAGTCACCGAGCGGTTCTTCTTCCCCCCGGTCGCCAAGGCGATCAACGCCAACTTCGGTGACCTGTTCGCGAAGTGGATGGAGATCCTCGGGCGCGCCAACGCCACGGCCTTCGACAAGTACGGCTGGATGTATTACTCGCGCGACATCTTCGATTTCTACGCGGTGTTCTACTGGGACACGTGGCCCTCGCTCATGGGCGCGGCGGGGATGACGTTCGAGACCGACGGGGGCGGCTGGAAGGGCATCCTCTGGCGACGCGACGACGGCACACTCGTGTCGTTCCGCGATGGCATCGCGAAACACTGGGTCGCGTCGCTGGCGACCATCGAGCAGACCGCCGCGCGCCGCGAGGAGCGCGTGCGTGATTTCCTCCGCTTCAGGCAGAGCGCGATCTCGGACGGGCGCACCGGAACGATGAAGCGCGTCGTCCTCCTCCCCGGGCGCGATCCCGGGCGGGCCGCGGAGCTGGTCTCGGCGCTCCTGCGCGCGGGAATCGAGGTGCGAGCCGCCGACGCCGAGTTCTCGTCCGCGCGCGCGCATGCGTTCAAGGATGACGCCGTCCGTTCGCAGCGGTTCCCGCGCGGCGCCTACGTCATCGACCTCGCGCAGCCGAACGGCCGGGTCGCGAAGGCGTTCCTCGAGCCCACGCCGTCCATGGACAGCTCGTTCGTGCGCGAGCAGATCGCGAAGTTCGTCCGCAACGTCCGGCGCGGGCGGGGTGGTGTGCGTGAGGGCTACGAGTTCTACGACCTCACCGCCTGGTCGCTCCCCGTCGCCTTCGGTCTCGAGGCGTACTGGACGGAAGACGCTGCCCCCGTCACGGCCCGCCCACTGTCATTGCCGGCCGAGGAGCCGACGCTGCCGGAGGCGCAGCATCAGGCCCGGCGCGTGGGCGGCGAGCTCCTCGCGGTGGAAATCCCCGGCGGAATCGTCGCCGGGGCCGGCGCGACATCGGCCTATGTCTTCGCGCCCGATCGCAATGGCGCGTCGCGTCTGGCGTACCACCTCATGAAAGAGGGTGTTCGCCTCGCGGTCGCGACGCAGCCGATCGAAGCCGATGGGAAGGCGTTTCCGCGCGGCACGTGGGTCGTTCGTGTCGGCCGCAACGACACGACGGTGGCGCCGAGACTCGACGCGCTCGCGCGCGAGAGTGGAGTCGAGGTCACCGGCGTGAACTCGGCGTTCACGACCGCCGCGCAGTTTGGCATCGGCTCCGAGGCGACGATCGCCGTTACCGCGCCGAAGGTCGCGATCGTCGGCGACGAAGGGGTGAGTCAGACATCGTACGGCGCGCTCTGGTGGAACTTCGAGCGCCGTTATGGTATCCAGTTCATGCCGATCTCGATCGGGTACCTTTCCGGTGGCGATCTCTCCAAGCTCAACGTGATCATCATCCCGAGCGCGTCGCCCGGCGCCCTGACGGCGCGCCTGGGCAAGGATGGCGTCGATCGCCTCAAGGGATGGGTTCGCGATGGAGGTACCCTCATCACGATGGGCGGCTCCACCGCGTGGGCCGCGCGCGCGAGCACGGACCTGACGAGCGGCAGGGCGGTGGGCGCGGACGAGGACAGCGCCAAGGCGGGTGCCGCAGCGAGCGACACAGCCGCCCGTCGTCAGGCACCGGAGCGAACCGCCGAGGATCTCATTCCGGTCAAGAGTCCCTCGTCGTCGAACAACTCGCCGGCTCCCCTTCCCGGCACGCATTTCGACGTCGTGCTCGACCGCACCCACTGGCTCACCTTCGGCTACGAGGACCCGCGCCTAACGGTCATGCTCGACGGCGACTTCTTCCTGTCCCTGTCGAAGGACGGCGCCAACGTCGCGGTCTTCCCTTCGACGGGGCCGCTGCACCGCGCCGGGTTCATCTTTCCCGACAACACCGAGCGCCTGCTCCGCGGCACCGCGCTGCTCGTCGAGGAGTCGATGGGGAGCGGCCACGTGGTGGCCTTCGTGAACGAGCCGATGTTCCGCGGGTGGTGGCGCGCGCTGGACCGGCTGGTGCTGAACGCGGTGCTGCTGGGACCGTCCATGTGAAGCAGGGTCGGGGGTCGGGGGCCAGGGGCCAAGGGGCGGGTCACGGGTCATCGGATGAGCAAACGGCCGCGCGCTGCGCGGCCGTTTGTCTTTCCATCCCCCTGGCCCCTGGCCCTTGGCCCTTGACCCTGCCCCTCAGAACCATCCCTGCGTGTACGCGGCCTCTCGCGCGGCCCGCGCCGCACTCCGCGCGTAGGCGCGCGCCTGCGCCGCCACCTCGCGCGCCGCACTCGCGTTCACGCGAACCGCACGCGCTGCCTCACGCGCCTGCTGGCCGAGCAGCTCGTGGTCGAAATCGAAGTCGAAATCGAAGTCGAAGTCGCCGCGGATCATTGGGCCCATTGGCGGCATCGGTGGCATGGGCGCCATCGGCGCGATGTGCACGCGCGGGAAGGAGATGTCGTCACCATCGAAATGGAACGACATGCCACGACGCGTGTTCCGAAAGTCCGATGCCTTGCCCAGCGTCACCCGCATGGTCTTGTACCCGCCGTCCGACCACACGCGCAGCTCCACGTTGTCACCCGGCTTCGCCTTCGCGATCTCGCGACGGAACCGCTGGATGCGCGAGCCGGCGATCTGCGCGTCACCAGCATCCTCGGCCCGCACGCGGACATCGACGCCATTGATCGCGGCAATGCGATCGCCCTCGTAGATCCCCGCCTTCTCGGCCGGGCCCGACTCCATCACGCTGCTGACGAAGATGCCGATCGTGTCGCGCTTGCTGCCGCTCGTCCCAAGCCCGAGGCCGAGCACGGGACGCTCATCGAGATCGATTTGAGCGACCTTGCGCCGGCTGGGGAGATCCGCCGCTGCGATCGTCTTCACGCGCACGGTGCGGAATTGCCCATCGTCGTACACACGAAGCTCGACGTTGTCGCCGGGCTTCACCTTCCGCAGCTCGCGCGTGAGCCGGCGGCCGAGGATTCCCGACATGTCCGGCTCGCCTGCGTCGGCGCTCGAGAGCGCGAGCTTCACACCATTGATCGCCGCAATGCGATTCCCCTCTTCCAGCCCCGCCTGCTCGGCCGGTCCGCCGGAGGTGATCGCGGTGATGAGCAGGCCGAGCGTGTCGCGCTCGCCGCCGCTCGAGGTGCTGATGCCGAGAACCGCGCGTTCCTCATCGTCGCCCCCGATGCTCCATACCCGCGCGGCGCTCGGAGTGGGGGTGCGCTCACGCTCACGTTCACGCTCGCGCTCCTGGCCGAAGGCGTACCAGGGGAGAAGAATGACCGCCAGCGCGGCGATCGTGCTTTCACGAAGCAGCATAAGTGACCTCATGGGTTGACGTGTTCCGTGAGGTCAGACACGGAGGCTCCGGGAAAGGGTTGCTTGCCGCCTTTTCGGCCCGGTTCGACCAGAGGAGGGACCAGCCGCGCGCGGCATTCTCCGCCAGCCCGAACATCCCCATATTGCGGCATGGCCACGACGCAGGGCGCCGGTCCCGACCTCCACGAATTCCATCACCATTGGCAGGACGAGGCTGACGCCGCGTTCCTCTACCGCGTTCTCGCCGGGTCCGAAGGCGACGCGAAGAAGCGCGACGTCTACGCGCGCCTGGCTGAGGTCGAGGATCGCCACGTTCAGATCTGGGCGGAGCTGCTGTCGCGCAATGGGCGGCCACCGTCGGCGCACCGGCCGAGTGCTCGGGCGCGGCTGCTGGCGTTCCTCGGACGACGATTTGGGCCGAGTTTTCTGCTCCCGCTTCTCCTCGCCGAGGAAGGCCGCGAGGTCAAGGGATACCTGGCGTTGCATCGCGCGACGCCCAGCGGCGCCGTCGGCGGAAACGAAGCGCTCGTCCTGGCGCGAGAATCGGCCGAGCACGCCACTACGCTGGCCGCGATTTCGGGAAAGAGCGCCGAGCCCTGGCACCGCGCCGAATCGGGCGGATTCCTGCGCAACGTCGTGTACGGCTTCAACGACGGCCTCACGGCGAACTTCGGCCTCGTCGCCGGCGTGCTCGGCGCCGCCTCGATCAACGCCCACGAGACGATCATCGTCGCCGGCGTGGCCGGCCTCATCGCCGACGCGCTCTCCATGGGCTCGAGCGGCTACCTCGCGGCGAAGAGCGAGCAGGAGGTCTACGCCCACGAGATCGCGATGGAGCGGCAGGAGATCGAGCTCATGCCGGAGGTCGAGCGTGATGAGCTCGCGCTGATCTACGAGGCGAAAGGAATGCACGCCGACGCCGCGCACGCGCTGGCGACGGAGGTCATGGCCGATCCGCAGCGCATGCTCGACGAGAAGGTGCAGGAGGAGCTCAAGATCGGCGAGCAAGGCGCGTCGCCGCTGCGGGAAGGATGGGTCACCGGGCTCGCGACCGCGTTCGGCGCCGTCATCCCCGTCGCGCCCTTTCTGTTCCTCGAAGGGATGCCCGCCATCTGGGTGTCCTTCATTATCTCGATGGCGTCCCACTTTCTCGTGGGCGCGGCGCGATCGGTCTTCACGGGGCGTGGGGTGATTCGATCCGGGATGGACATGTTCGTCGTCGGCCTTGGGGTCGCCGTGGTCGGGTACTTCGTCGGCGACTGGGTCGCGGAGATCTTGTGACCGCGGAGCGCGACGACGCGCCTATCGCCCCCTCACAAACCGGCCCGTATCTTCCCGACAGCGACCGACGGCGGTACGCTGTGAACGGACTGCTCGACATCCTGACGGCTGGCTTCGCGGGGGAGTACGCGATCGAGCGCGAGCTCCCCGGCGGCGGCATGAGCCGCCTGTTCCTCGCGCGCGACCATTCGCTGCGCCGGCAGGTCGTGATCAAGATCCTGCCACCCGAGCTCACGCACGAGGTGAGCGCCGCCCGCTTCGTGCGCGAGAGCGAGATCACCGCGCAGCTCCAGCATCCGCACATCCTGCCGATCCTGGCCGCGGGCAATCGCGGGGACTTCCTGTATTACATCATGCCGTACGTCCCCGGCGAGTCGCTGCGATCCCGGCTGCGACGCGAAGGCAAGCTCAGCGTTCAGGACGCGACTCGCATGCTCTCGGAGATCGCCGATGCGCTGGCCTATGCGCACGGCGAGGGGGTCATCCATCGCGACATCAAGCCGGAGAACATCCTGCTCGAGGGAAAGCACGCCGTGGTCGCGGACTTCGGGATCGCGCACGCGCTCCACGGCGCCGAGACGGCGGAGCGGCTCACCGTCTCGGGGATGGCCCTGGGAACGGTGGGGTACATGGCGCCCGAGCAGGCGGCGGGAGAGCGGGCCGTCGATGGCCGGGCGGACATCTACGCACTCGGCATCGTCGGATACGAGATGCTCGCGGGCCGGCCTCCGTTCGAGGCGACGACCGCGCAAGCGCTCCTCGTCGCCCATTTGACCGAGGAGGCCGAGCCGCTTTTCCGCGTGCGCCCGGAGGTCCCGCGCATCGTCAGCGACGCGCTGGCGCGCGCGATGGCGAAGGCCCCGCAGGACCGGTGGCAGACCGCCGACCTGTTGCGCGATGCGCTCGACGAGGGCCGCACCCCGACGACCCAGACTCGGGGATTCCGGCTCCCGGTCCGCTCCCGGCGCTGGCAGGTGGCGACGTTGTGCCTAACAGCACTCGCCGTCGCGGGGGCGGCCGCGGTCACGCACGGGATGCGCAACACCGCGCTCGATCCGAACGTGGTCGCCGTCGCGCCCTTCGACGTGATCGCGGCCGACGCGGAGACGCGCACGCTGTGGCGTGAGGGGATCGTCGATGTGCTCGCCCGCAAGCTCGACGGGGCCGGTCCCTTGAGGTCGGTGTCGTCGGCCGTGGTGTTGAAGCGCTGGGAGGGACGTGCCGATGCGGCCTCGGCGTCGGCGCTGGGACAACGCACCGGAGCCGGGCTCGTCGTCTACGGCACGGTGCTGGGCGTCGGCCCCGATTCAGTGGAGCTGTCGGCCACGCTGTACGACGTCCGGCGAGGCGTCCGGATCGGGGTGGAAGTCGAGCGCCGCGACGCGACGTCGCAGATGACCCGGCTCGCCGATTCCGTCTCGTTAGGGCTCCTGCGCGAGCTGGGGCGAACTCGCCCCATCGGCGCCGTGCGCAGCTCCTCCCTCGGCTCGACGTCCATGCCCGCGCTCAAGGCATTCCTTCGCGGTGAGCAGCTCTATCGGCGGACGGCATGGGACTCGGCGCTCGCGCAGTACGAGCTCGCCTTCTCGACCGACACGACCTTCGCGCTCGCGTTCCGACGCTTTGGGCTCACGCGCTACTGGCAGCGTGGTGGGCTCGACTCGCTCGTCACCGCCACTCGCCTGCGTGCAGGTGCATTCAATCGCGGTCTGGCTCCGCGCGATTCGCTCTTGCTGGTATCGGACTCGCTCGCCGCCGCCATCAGCCTTCCCGATGCCGACGGTCGATATTGGGGGCGTGCGCGACGCCTCTTCGCATCGCTCGACGTGGCGTCGCGCATCTACAAGGACGATCCCGAGGTGTGGGCGGCCCTGGGCGAAGCGCGCCACCACTACGGGTATGGGGCTCCGGTGCGTGTGACGGATGCCAGCGTTCTCGAGGCCTTCGACCGTGCGATCGCGCTCGATTCGGCGTTCGCCCCCGCATACATCCACGCGGTCGAGCACGCGCTCACTCATCACGGCGACAAGGCCGCGCGCCGTTATGCCCGCGCCTACCTCGCACTTGATCCGAGTGATGCGGAGGCCGAGGGCATTCGGCTCGTCGACCGGCTTCTCGCGCAAGGCGCGCCGGGTCCGGAGTGGGTTGGCCGCCAGCTGACCCCCGAGCCGCGAGACGTGTTGGCGAATGCCTGGTTCGCCGTTCGCCGGTGGGCGGACACTTCGGAGCTCGCCATTCGAATCGCTCGCATGCTCGTGCAGTCGGCTGAGACGGAGCGCGACGTCCGCACGTGGGAGTCGCGCCTGGCGAGCGCCCTCGCCTATCGCGGACATCTCTCGGAAGCGAGGTCCGTCGCGCGCGCTCCCTCGCCGCGGTTCGTCTCCGAGCTGGCACTGCTCGACGCCTTCCCCGAGGACAGCGCGCGCACACTCTTCCGCGAATGGCTCGCACGTGGAACCGGCGCACCCGAGCTCGCGCTGCCGTGGTGGGGGCGGCGTGGGGACGTCGCCTCGATTGCCCGCACGGCGGACGTGGCACAGGCGAGGCTCACCAGCGAAGACGCAGCGGTCCGCCGATCCGCGCATCACGTGCTCGGGGCGACACGCGCGTACCTGGCGCTCGCGCGGCACGATACCACCGAGGCGCTGCGCGAATTTGCACGGCTGTCGGACACATTGTGCCTCGGCTGCTATGGCGACCGCCTGGCGTACGCACAGGTGCTGATGGCGCGGGGAGAGCTGCGGACCGCCGCGCAGGTTCTGGGCGAGCGCCTCTACTCGCTCTTGAGCCCGCTCGAGATCCTGTTCCTCGTGGAACAGGGCGAGGTCGCCGAGCGCATTGGCGATCGGCGAACCGCGGTCCAGGCATATCGGCGGGTGGTGAGTACCTGGGCGCGTGCCGATCCGTCGCTCCAGTCGTTCGTGGCCAAGGCGTCGCGCGGGCTGGAGCGGATGGGAGCGGGTTCGGAGCTCGTCGTCGCGACATCGTCAGCCCGGTAACCGCGACGCGCCACACGTGTGGCGCACTCGCCGCTCGCTGCTCGCACTTCTCATCCATGGAGGCCACGCGCGCGGGAAGAACAGATGCACCCCGCATGGTCTTTAACGTGCTCCACAATAGTCGATTCTCGACGCTCCACCCCTCCCTACACGAGGACCATATGCACCGCTTTCTCGCAGCCACGCTGATTGCGACGACGCTCTCGGCCTGCGACGCGCCGATGCCCACCGCACCGATGTCACCCACTGAGGTTGCCCTGGCTCGCACCGGCGATCCGCCGCCTCCCCCGGAAAACGCTGACGTCCTCGGGTTCTTCGGCGCGACTGAATCCTTTGCCGTGGCAGCGCTCTCGGATGGCGAGCCGCCGACCATCGATCCGGGACCACTCGAGTTTTCGCTCGACGGCCGCTACTTCCTGAGCGGTGGAGAAATGAACGGATGGCTCCGTCTGTCGAGCGCCAGCGAGACCGTGATCACCTTCTCGGATCCACGCGTCACGTTCCGAGACGGAGGCACCGCAACGGGCAGCGGGACCATCAAGGTGGTCTTCGACCACGGGTACTTGATCATCGATCTCGCCGCGGATGTCGTGGGCGCCACGTTCTCGAACGTCTGCGCGGCCGGGGGTGACCCGTGCGCCGTCATCGACATCGCAGGCGCAGAGTTTTTGGGTCTGAACGGGGGATTCGCCGAGGTGGATGGAACGCTGGTGGTGGTCGCGGAGATCGAAGCTCCCTGACCCACCCGGTGGCGTGCCCGACTTCGCCTTGATGTTGATTCTCGACACCTGCCGCAGTCTCGCGACAGCCCATTCGGGGCGAAGGTTACGCCTAACGCGTTGACTGAGAACGATTTAGCTGGAGTAACCGTCGCGGCACCCTGTCTGCACCAGCCGCGTCACGCCCCGACGCCCGTGCCGGCGTAGACGTAGCCTCCCCAGCGATTCCGGCACGGGCTCGGCGGCGCCAGAACCCCGGGGTCGAGGGATCGAGGGATCAAGGGATCAAGGGATCAAGGGAACGGCCGCCGATCGTGGCGGCCGTTTGTGTTCCCCCCCGATCCCTCGATCCCCCGATCCCTAGACCCCCACGATGTTGATCAGTCTCCCGGGGACGAACACGACCTTCCTCGGCTCACCGGAGACGAACTTCCTGATCCCCTCGTCGGCGAGGGCGGCGGCGAGCGCTTCCTCCTTCGTGATGTTCGGAGGCACGTGCAGGCGCCCGCGCACCTTGCCGTTCACCTGCACCACCAGCTCGATCGTCTCCTCTGCCGCCAGCGATTCATCGTAGGCCGGCCACCCGGACTCGAAGATTCCCCGGTCATGTCCCAGCCGCTCCCACAGCTCCTCGGCGATGTGCGGCGCGAACGGCGCCACGAGCTGCACCAGCGGCTCCACCTCCGTGCGATGTGCCCGCCGTTCCCCGGCGCGTAGCACGTTCATGTACTCCATCATCGCCGCGACGGCGGTGTTGTAGCCCAGCCGGGGGATGTCGTCGCCCACCTTCTTGATCGTCTGGTGCAGCTTCCGCATCACCTGCGGCTCCGCGGCGCCATCCTCACGGCGCTCGAGCACCGTCGTCCACAGGCGGTCGAGGAAGCGCCGCACGCCCGAGATGCTCCGATCGCGGAAATCCCCACCCTCCTCGAAGGGGCCGAGGAACATGAGGTAGGTGCGGAAGGCGTCGGCCCCCCACTCGCGAATGTACTCGTCGGGCACCACGACGTTGCCGCGACTCTTCGACATCTTGGCGCCCTCCCGGATGATCATCCCGTGGGCGCGGAACTTCTTGAACGGCTCCTCGAAATCGACGTGCCCGAGCTCGTTCAGCACCATGGTGATGAACCGGGAGTACAGCAGGTGCAGCACCGCGTGCTCGTTGCCGCCGATGTAGGAGGTGACGGGTAGCCACCGCCGCGTGCGCGCGGCATCGAACGGGCGATCGTCGAACTCGGTGCTCGGATACCGCAGGAAATACCATGCGCTGTCGAGGAACGTGTCCGACACGTCCGTCTCGCGCCGCCCCATTCGCCCACACTCTGGGCACGGCACCCGATACCACTCCTCGTGACGTGCGAGCGGCGAGATCCCCGTGTCGTCCGGACGGAAGTCCTTCACGAATGGCAGCACCACCGGCAGGTCCTTCTCTGGGACCGCCTGCATTCCACAGTCATCGCAATAGATGATGGGAATCGGCGGGCCCCAGTACCGCTGCCGCGAGATGCACCAGTCGTGGAGACGGTAGTGCACGACAGGCTTGGCCGTTCCCGCGGCCTCGAGCCACGCGACGATCCGTTGCTTCGCCTCGGGAACGGTGAGCCCGTCGAATTGCGCCGAGTGCACGATCACTCCGCGCTCGTTGTCGGTGAAGGGCGCCTCGAGCGGCGCGTCCGCGCGCGCCTCGTCCTCGGCCACCACGCGCACGATCGGCAGACCGTACTTCGTCGCGAACTCGAAGTCGCGCTCGTCGTGCCCCGGCACGGCCATGATCGCGCCGGTCCCGTATTCCATCAGGACGTAATCGGCGATCCAGATGGGGATCGCATCACCGGTGGCTGGGTTGCGCGCGAAGGCTCCGGTAAACACCCCGGTCTTCTCGCGCGCCTCGACACTCTTGCGCGTCGTTAGGTCCTGCCGTTTGGTACGCTCGACGTAGGCCGCGACATCGGCGCGACGCGCTTCGGCCGTGAGCGAGTCCACCAACGGATGCTCCGGCGCGAGCACGAGATAGGTCGCCCCGAAGATGGTGTCAGCCCTGGTGGTAAAGACCGGAATCGCCGCTTCCTCGTTCCTCCTTCCTCGTTCCGCGTCAAAGACGATCTCCGCCCCGTCCGACCGGCCGATCCAGTTCCGCTGAGCGTTCTTCGTCGAGTCCGACCAGTCGATCCAGTCCAGATTCTCGAGCAACCGCGACGCGTAATCGGTGATCCGGAAGAACCATTGCTCGAGAAACCGCTGCTCGACGGCGGTCCCGCATCGCTCGCACGCGCCGTTGATGACCTGCTCGTTGGCGAGGACGGTCTTGTCGAACGGGCACCAGTTGACGGCCGCCTTCTGCTTGTAGGCCAGCCCGCGGTTCAGGAGCTGGATGAAGATCCACTGCGTCCACTTGTAGTAGCGCGGGTCGGTGGTGTCGACGGTGCGGCTCCAGTCGTACATCGCCCCGCTCCGCTTGAGCTGGCGGGTGAAGTTGGCGACATTCTTCGGGATCAGGTCCATCGGGTGGGTTCCGACCTTGAGTGCGAAGTTCTCGGAGTGGATGCCGAAGGCGTCGAAGCCGATGGGCTCGAAGACGTCGTCGCTCTGCATGCGCCGCCAGCGGCCGTAGATATCGGCCCCGGTGAACGCATACATATTGCCGACGTGCAGCCCTTCCGCGGAGGGGTACGGGAACATCATGAGGTTATAGAAGGGACGGGCGGCGGCGCGCAGCGCGGTGTCGGAGGGGCGGTAGGTGCCGCGCTCCTCCCAGAGGCGCTGCCACTTGGCTTCGAGCTCGGCGGGCCGGTAGGCGTCCCGGGGGCCATCCCTGAGCATGCCGCCAGTGTAGCCGCTGTCAGCGGCTATACGGGTCGGCGGCATCGCGAAGCCCATCACCCACCAGATTGAAGGCCAGGACCGACAGGATCACGACCAGGCCGGGCACGAGCAGCCACGGGGCCAGGGCCAGCGTCTGGAGGTTCTGCGCCTCCTGCAGCAGCACGCCCCAGCTGATAGCGGGCGGCCGAATTCCCAGGCCGAGGAAGCTGAGCGCGGTCTCGTTGACGATCATCGCCGGGATGGCGAGCGTGCTGGTCGCGATGATGTGACTCAGGAAGGTCGGCACCATGTGGCGGGCGATGATCCGCATCCGGCTGCAGCCGGCCAGCTCGGCGGCCAGGACGAAGTCCTCCTCGCGGAGCGCCAGGAATCGGCCGCGGACCTCACGCCCCAGCGCCGTCCATCCCACCAGCGAGAGGATGACGGTGATCGCGAAGAAGACCTGCAGCGGAGACCAATGGCGCGGCAGCGCGGCCGTCAGGGCCAGCCAGATGGGGATCGTGGGTAAGGACTGCAGCAGCTCGATCAGCCGCTGGATGCCCAGGTCGGCCAGGCCGCCGAAATACCCGGAGATGCCGCCCAGCAGGACCCCGAAAACAACGCTGAGGGTGACCGCGACGAGACCGATCGTCATCGAGGTCTGGGTGCCGTGCATGAGCCGCGACCACTGATCGCGGCCGAGCCGATCGGTGCCCAGCAGGTGAACACGACCGCTCGCCGCCCCGTCGGTCGGGCCCAGGAGGTGGAGGCTGGAGGGGATCACGCCCAGCACGCGATAGGGATACCCGCGCACGAACAGGCCCACCGAGAGCTTGCCCTTCGGATCGGCCGTCCACTCCATCCTGAGCGTCGTGGGGTTCCGCTTGCCGACGACGGCCGGGACCCAGGGCCGGAGGCTGGCTCCGTCGAAGAAGTGCACGCGCTGGACCGGGA
>DATBIU010000047.1:0-8173 GCA_036556765.1 Gemmatimonadaceae bacterium
GCCCGTCTGCGCGATGCGGAGCGGCGCGCGACCGTCGGCGAAATGGCGCGCCAGGTGAATCACGACATGAAGAACGGGCTCGTCCCCATCCGGAACGTGGTGCGCCATCTGTCCGAGGTGCAGCAGAGCGCGCCCGACGCACTCGCGACGGTGTTCGGTGAGCGACGCGCCACTCTCGAGTCGAGCGTCGCGTATCTCGACGACCTCGCCACGCGATGGGCCCGCCTCACTCCGCGCACGGAGCGGCGCCCGGTCGATGTGAACGCCGTGCTGCACGACGTCGCGACGGCGGCTCGCGACGCGTACGCCGTCCCGCTGCACCTGCGACTGCAATCGGACCCTGTGCAAGTGTTCGGAGATCCGGTGGCGTTGCGCCGCATCTTCGACAATCTGGTCGCGAACGGCGTGCAGAGTCTCTCCGCCAGTGGGGGCTCGGTCACTCTCTCGACGGATCGCGCCGATCACGTCGTACGGGTGACCGTCGCCGACACCGGGCGGGGAATGACGCAGGACGAGGTCGCTCGTGCGCTCGCCGGGTTCTACACCACGAAGCCTCAGGGCACCGGGCTCGGTCTGTCGGTCGTACGGCGTCTCGTCGCCGACCACGGGGGCGCGCTTCACATCGACACGGCGCCCCGGCGGGGGACGATCGCCATCGTCGAGCTGCCGGCGCACCCGTCACCTCCGCACCGCTCGAGGGCCCGACCATGAACACGCTCCTCATCGTCGACGACGTTCGCGCGCTCGCCGATCAGTTCGCGTACGACCTTCGCCGGCTGACGAGCATGGAGACACTCGTAGCGACCGACGGGGATGCCGCGCTCGAGATTCTGGCTCGCGAGCCGGTGGACTGCGTCATCCTCGATCTCGAGATGCCCGGGCGTGATGGGTTCGGCGTGTTGCGCGCGATGCGCGAGCGGGGCCTGGATGTCCCGGTCGTCGTGTACACGGGGACAGGCAACTATGACCGCTGCGTTCAGGCGCTGCGGGCCGGCGCGTATGGATTCATCGACAAGGGCGAGACGGTCGAGCGCGTGGCGCGCGAGGTCGAGAGCGCGATCGAGCGACGTCTCCTGTTGGCCGAGGTCGCCACCCTCCGCACCTACGCGGCCGAGGATTCCGCGCTGCTCGGCGACAGCCCGGCGATGCGTCGGCTCAAGGAGAGCATTACTCGTGTGGCGCCCATCCCCTCGACGGTGCTCATCATCGGAGAGAGCGGATCGGGCAAGGAGCTGGTCGCGCGCGATGTGCACCGCTTGAGTGGCAGGGAGCGCGAGCCGTTCGTGGCGCTGAACTGCGCCGCGATCCCCGAGCAGCTCGTCGAAAGCGAGCTGTTCGGCCACGAGCGAGGCGCGTTCACCGGCGCGCACGCCACCCGCAAGGGTGCATTCGAGGCCGCAGGTAAGGGGACGCTCTTTCTCGACGAGATTGGCGAGCTTCCGCTTGCGGCGCAGGCGAAGCTCCTGCGAGCACTCGAGGAGCGGCAGATCGTTCGCGTGGGTGCCTCACGCCCCATTCCGTTCGCCGCTCGCATCATCGCCGCCACCAACCGCGAGCTCCACCAGGAAGTCGCCGAGCGCCGATTTCGGGAAGACCTCCTCTTTCGCCTCGATGTGCACGCCCTGCGCGTTCCTCCGCTGCGCGAGCGTCGGTCCGACATCCCGCAGCTCGTCGATCATCTCGTGCGCACGACCTGCGAGCGGTTCGGCATTCGTCGGAAGGCGATTTCCGCCGCCGCGGTCGAGCGCCTGTCCGCCTGCGACTGGAAACGCAACAACGTGCGCGAGCTTCGCAACGTGATCGAGCGCATGGTGATCGCGTGCGATGACGATGCGATCGGTGAGGAGCACATCCCGGCAGAGGTGCATGGCTCTGACTCGCGCGTTGCACCCGATCCCGCGTCGAGCACGTTCGTCGAGCTGAAAGCGGAGGCCGAGCGTCAGATCGTCGTCGCCGCGCTCCAGCGCCACGACTGGCACGTCACGCGCACCGCGCGCTCCCTCGGCCTCGCCGACCACGCGAGCCTGTTGAAGATCATGCGGCGGCATGGGCTGAGACGGGAGTCGTAGTCGAGGTGCTCGAAGTGCTCGAGGTGCTCGAGGTACTCGAGGTACTCGAGGCATCGCGGTGGCGCGGCCACGGACAGCCGGAACTGCCGAATGACCCGAATCACCCGAATGACCCGAATGACCCGCATGCGCGCGCGAATCAAACTCCCAGGAGGTGTTGACCAAGAGCTCCCGGAGCCTCGTCCGCGCGTGGAGCACGCTTCGGCGCACTGAGCAATTCGCGTCATTCGGGTCATTCGGCAGTTCCGGCTGTCCGTGGCCGCTGGCGGGCAGAAGGTGACGTCCTCGCAAATCCGGAAGCCCGCTTCCCCCTCGAGCACCTCGAGCACCGTGTCCAGCTGACCACGATCACCGCCCCGTTACCGTGTCCGCGCGAACACACCCGCGCCATCGCGCGATCGCCGCCCCAATCACATCGCCAACTCCTCCAACCACTTCCGCGATCCGCAATCCCCTCTCCTCCCCTGGCCGCCCGGTTGCCCTAACGAGCGGGCACGTTGGCACCACGAAACGCGCCCAGGGCGCACCACCACAAGGAGAGAACCATGCGTCGTCCCATTCACTTCGCCGAGCAGCCCCGCCGGAACTACCTGCCGCTCGCGATCACCGCGCTGGCCGTGCTCACCATCTTCGCGTGCGATCGAAGCGAGCCGGAACAGCGTACCACCTCCGCGACCAATGAGCCGGTCGTCGTCAATGACCCGGTCGTCGACTCGCCCGTTCAGGCGACGACTCCGAGCTACGAGAACGTCACGTACGAGGAGGCGGAATCCACGTTCACTTCCCGCCGCTACGGCGAAGCAACGGAGATGTTCGCGTCGTACGTCTCCCGTCGTCCGCAGAACCCGTGGGGCCACTACATGCTCGGGCTGTCGGCGTGGAAAGCCGGCCAGCTCCCCCGGGCCCGCGAGAGCTTCGAGCGCGCCATCGAGCTCGACCCGTCGCACGTGAAGAGCCTGCTCAACCTCACGCGTGTGTTGCTCGACATGAAGGAGCCCCGCGAGGCCTCCGTTCGCGTGCTTGCGGCCCTGCAGCTCGACTCCACCTCGGGCGAGGCGCATCGGCTCATGGGCCGCGTGCGATCGGCGCTCGGCGAGTCCGACGACGCCATCGCATCGTATCGCTCCGCGCTGGCGCTCGACGCGAACGACGTGTGGGCGATGAACAACCTAGGCCTCGTGCTGATCGAGCTCGGCCGGTTCGAGGAGGCGCTGCGTCCCCTCGCGCGGGCCGTGCAGCTCGACTCCACCGTCGCCGTGTTCCGCAACAACTTTGGCATGGCGCTCGAGCGCACCGGACACTTCGTCGCCGCCGCGGAGTCGTATCGCGCCGCGGTGTCGATCGATCCCGGATATGCGAAGGCGTCCGCCAGCCTCACTCGTATCGGCGACCGGGGCGATGATCCGCTCGCGACGCCGATCGACCTCGCCCTGCTCGCGGAAGACTTCGTCCGCGAAGTAGAGACCTGGAAGACCGATCGCGTCGCGATCACGGACGTGGTGATTCCAGCGCCCGTGACCGAGACGCCTCCCGAGCGGTAGCCCACAGGGAGTGTCGGACGGCGCACGACGACTCCGGTCGTCGTGCGCCGTGGGCAATCGGCGTGTACCTTCGCCGAATGGACGCCCACGATTTTCTGAGGACGCTCGCCGTCGTCCTGTCCGCAGCCGGGCTGACGACGGTCATCTTCCAGCGCCTGCGGCAGCCGGTGGTGTTCGGCTACCTGTTCGCTGGGATGATCGTCGGCCCGCACGTCCCCGTCCCGATCGTGGCCGACGTCGCGACGGTTCAGGCGCTCGCGGAGACGGGCGTCATCCTCCTGCTCTTCTCGCTCGGCCTCGAGTTCAGCCTGCGCAAGCTGATTCGCGTGGGGCCGCGGGCCGGAATCGTCGCCGTCGTCCAGAGCAGTCTCATGGTCTGGATCGGATACTCGCTCGGCCGTGCGTTCGGGTGGACGACGATGGAGAGCCTCTACGCCGGCGCCATCATCGCCATCTCGAGTACGACGATCATCGCCAAGGCGTTCCAGGAGCAGGGGGTTACTGGAAAGTTCACCCAGCTCGTGCTGGGTGTGCTCATCATCGAGGATCTCATTGGCATCTTCCTCATCACGATTCTCACCGCCCTCTCGGCGGGCTCGGAGCTGTCGGCCGAAAGCCTGGCTACCACCGGGATGCGGCTCGGGATCTTCCTCGCCGGGCTGATCGGTGTTGGCCTTCTGCTCATTCCTCGCGCCGTCCGAGCGGTCGTACGCATGGCCCGCCCCGAGACCACGCTCATCGCCAGCATGGGCATCTGCTTCGCGGCCGCGCTGCTGGCTCAGGCGTTTGGATACTCCGTCGCGCTTGGCGCCTTCATCGCCGGCTCCCTCGTGGGAGAGTCGGGTGAGGAGAAGCGGGTTGCCCACCTCATCGAGCCCGTACGCGATGTGTTCGCCGCCATCTTCTTCGTCGCCGTCGGCATGCTGATCGACCCGAAGCTGGTCGCCCAGTATTGGCTGCCCGTCGTGCTGTTCACCATCGCCGTCGTCGTGGGGAAGGTGTTTGGGGTGACGATCAGTGCGTTCTTCACCGGCTACAGCACGCGCACGTCCCTCCAGACGGGGATGAGCCTGGCGCAGATCGGTGAGTTCTCGTTCATCATTGCCGGAGTCGGCCTGGCCACCGGCGCGACGCGCGGCTTCCTCTACCCGATTGCGGTCGCGGTGTCAGCGATCACGACCCTCATCACGCCGTGGCTCATTCGCGCCGCGCCATCGACAGCCGCTTTCGTCGACAGCAAGCTCCCGCGTCCCATTCAGACCTTCGTCACTCTGTACGGCTCGTGGATGGAGCGCATCCGCGAGTCGCGGGCGCGCTCGGAACGTCCTCGGCTGCGACGGTTGCTGGGACTGCTTCTGCTCGACGTCGTCGTGATCGCGCTCGTATTGATCGGTGCCGCGCTCGAGACCCGCAGGTTCACGGATCTGCTCGCGGCCTCCACGGGACTCTCGACCGTGGCGGCGCGTGTCATCGTCGTCGCCGGCATCACCACCATCGCGCTGCCGCTCCTCGTCGGGTTCTTCCGCACCGCTCGCCAACTCGGGAACATGCTCGCGCACGAGGCGCTACCTCCCGTCGAGAAGGGCGTCGATTTCGCCGCCGCCCCGCGGCGAGCGTTGATCGTCACGCTCCAGCTCGCGGTCGTGATCGTGGCGGTGGTCTTCGTCGCGGCCGTAACGCAGCCATTTCTCCCCCCGATCGGATCGACGGTCGTCGTCGCGGTCGGCGTGGGCGTCCTGCTCGTCGTCCTCGGCATCACCTTCTGGCGAACCGCGGCCGATCTGCACGGCCACGCGCGCGCCGGCGCCGAGGTGATCGTCGCCGTGCTGGCGCAGCAGATGGCCGCCGAGAAGACCGGCACGGGCGGCGAGCGAACGGCGCCTTCACTCGACAGCGTGGGGAAGATTCTTCCGGGGCTTGGCGACCCCGTGTCGCTACGGATCGAGCCGGGGAGCGCTCTCGAAGGGCAGACACTCGCTGGCGCCAACCTTCGTGGGCTCACCGGCGCGACCGTCCTGGCCATCGTGCGCGGTGATCAGCAGGTGCTCATGCCCTCCGGGCAGGAGACACTTCACGAAGGCGACGTACTCGCGGTCGTCGGCTCCCACGAGGCCGTCGAGAGCGCGCGGACGCTCATCGCCGGGAGCGCTTGAGATGCTGGGTCATGGGCCAAGGGCCAAGGGCCGGTGAGGGGACAAGGAAACGCCTCGCTGCGTTGCTCCGCAGCGAGGCGTTGGGCCCTTGGCCCCTGGCCCCCGACCCACTCTACAGTACGCCCACACTCCGAACCCGAAAATCCACGTTGTCATTGATCCACTTCCACAACGTGTCCTGCGCCTCTGGGGGCGCGCCCTGGCGATAGTGGCGTCGCCAGGTCGCCATCACCTCGTCGTCCACCGTCCACATGCGCACGCGTCGCCGCGGAACGCGCTTCTCCCAGTGCACGGCTACCGTCGGCGCGGGATACAGCACGCGGATCGTCACGCTCTTCGAGATGTACTCGAGCTCGCTCAGGTTGATCTTCGTGTACTTGGCGAGACTGTCGCGCTTGTCGGTGTGCAGGTCGGGCAGCCCGTCGGTGAAGAGCACCACGTTCAACGGCGAGAGCACCAGCCCCTGCCGCTTGAGGAGCGCGGCGACACGAGTGAAGAACGGATTGAAGTCGGTCAAGCCATCTCGGGAGGGATACTCACGACGGAGATACGAGGCGATCTCCGCCACGCTCATCCCCTGGAAGGTGTGAATCGGCTGAAACGACTTCGTCTCGCCCGGCTGCTCTCCGCCGATCGATCCCACGAAGACGTTCGTCGGCTTCTTGAGACCGCCCAGGCCATGGAGGTGCCCGTAGAGATAGTTGGCGGCGAACTCGATCGAGCTGTCGTATCGCCCGCCGCGGCGGAACGAGCCGCTCACGTCGATGCCGATGACCAGCGTCGAACGCGCTGTCCGCTGATCACCGCTTGCCGGCGCGCACGCGACGAGCGCCGCGAGCGCCGCTCCTTGCGCCAACCGGCGCACGGCCACATGCCGCCCGCGGCTCATGACGCCACCCCCGGCATCGGGTCGCGCGGCGTCGGGATGCCGCCGGCGCGGCGGGCCGGCCGCTCGACTGCCGAGTGCGGGGCATGCGCGCGCGCGAGATGCGTCGCCGCCAGCATGTCTTCCAGTGTCTTGAACGGCAGCGAGAACACCCCGTGGGATTGCACGATCATCACCGCGAAGTTCACCGCGCCGGCGAGCAGCTGGAGCACGGGCAGCGACAACAGCTCCAGCATCCGCTTCGCTTCGGCGTGGAACCACGCCGTCTCGGCCTTTAGTGCCTCGACGGGCGCCTTCCACATCGCGGGTTGAACTGGCGGCGGTACCGCGGGCGTCGTCGCATCGTGCGTGATCGTTTGACGCGCGATCACCGCCAACAGCGCCGGCGTCCCGAAGCGACCAAAGAGGAACCACGACATGCCGCGCACGCCCATCCACCCGAAGGAGGCGAGCGCCAACGTGGCCGCGAGCCCGAGCCGCACCTCACCGCCCGTCTGCTGCGCGATCCAGGGCGTGATGGCGTCGATCATCTCGCGATAGAGGAAGATCACCTCGAAGAACATGACCGCGCTCTCGACGATCACCATCTGGACGATGTCGCTCACCTTCTTCTGCCGGACCGCCGACGCGAGCACCTGCATGCAGGCGAAGCTTCCGGCGACGAGCATGAAGAGGAAGATCCAGAGCAAGGGCACCATCACGCGCGGATTCGGCTCGAACCCGGTGAGCCCCGCGAACACTTCGGTGAGCGTCGGGTTCAGCGTGAAGGTGAAGATGGTGGCTTCCACGCCCGTCCAGAGGAGCAGGACGAGGAACGCGACCCATGGTACGCCGGGCTGGAAGTAGCGGCGCGTGCTCCAGTCGAGCAGGGAGAACGGCGAGCGCACCATGCCGACGACGAGGTTCTTCAGGAAGAGCCAGGTGAAGCGCAGCACGCCGATCACCCATCCCACCAGCGCGACGCCGACTCGAACGAAGCCCATCCAGAAGAGCCAGATGCACCGTCCCGCGTCCCACCAGGCGAGGAGGAGCGCCGTGATGTAGCTCCCTCGGCCGGAGCGGAAGGGCAGCGTATAGAGGGAGAGCATCGTGCACCACAGCCCCACGATGACCAGCAGCGCGGGGAGGAGGAGCGTGGCGCTCACGAGCACAATGCCGGCGACGCTATCGCCGATCATCGAGGGGCGGAGCAGCGTGGCCTGTAGCTCGGGAATCCAGCGCAGCGGCGACAGCAGCACAGTGACCGTCGCGCGCCATTCGGCGGGAACGAGCTCCACGATCGCGTCGAACATGGAGAGGTGCCTCGGCAAGGGGGCGCGCGCCCCTTCGAGCCTAACGATGCCCGAAGCGGCGCGCGAGGAAGAGTGATACTCATCCCCGACGACCGAGCCGCCCCTCACGTCTCCGAACCTTCACCGACTGTGCGGCGCATCACCCGAAGGACGGTCGAACTGACTGCCATTCCGGGCCTCCAGCGGGCAGTGTCGCGTTTCTTCGCGGCGCCCTATCCTTGAGGTCATGACG
>DATBIU010000048.1:0-6123 GCA_036556765.1 Gemmatimonadaceae bacterium
CGGCGCGTACAGGGAGCCGGTGTTCTTCTGATTCGTCGACGGCAAAGACGTCAGAGCTCAGAATTCAGAGCTCAGAATTCAGACAAAGGCCCTGCGACGTGGTGGGCATCGTACTTCGACGAACAGTATCTCCTCGAGTACGAACCCCTCTTCTCGCTCGAGAAGGATCGGCGCGAAGTCGCGCGGCTGATCGACGTCATGGGGCTTCCGGTTGGCGCGCGCATTCTCGACGTCCCCTGTGGCCAGGGTCGGCACGCCCACCTGCTCGCGGAAGCGGGATACGAGGTCCAGGGCGTCGACCTCTCGCGCGAGCTGCTGGCGCTCGCCAGGGAGCGGGGAACCGGCGCCACGCTGAAGTACACACGCGCCGACATGCGCGCCCTTCCTCCAGCCTGGACTGGTCGGTTCGACGCCGTCATCAACCTTTTCACGTCCTTCGGCTTCTTTCTCGATCCCGCCGATGACGCCCGCGTCATTCACGAGTTCGCGCGCATGCTCGGGGCAGGCGGAATGCTCCTCTGGCACGGTGGGAGTCGAGACGGGATCATGGCGAAGTTCCTCGACCGCGACTGGTGGACGACGCGAAATGGAACGGTGATCGGCCACGAACGCTCCTTCGATCCGTTGTCTGGCGTGATGACGGTGCGATCGACCTGGCGCGGGCCGCGGACGACGGGGGATCGCGAGCATCGCATTCGGCTGTACACGGCCACGCGACTGGCCGAGCTCTGCCGTGATGCCGGGCTGATCATCGTCGAAGCGTACGACGGGTGGCGCGATCGACCACTGTCGAGGCGGTCGTCGGAGATGCTCCTCGTGGCACGCAAGGACGGCTGAGATTCGGGCGGCGCGGTTGCCGCGCGCGCGAGCGTCCCGCTAACTTCTTGGCGGCCGCGCCCCCCTGGCGGGCAGGCTCTCGACTCCTGAACGTCACCTCCATGCTGCGACCGATTCGGGTACTCATTGCGAAACCGGGCCTGGACGGCCATGACCGGGGCGCGAAAGTCGTGGCGGCCGCCCTGCGGGACGCAGGGATGGAAGTCATCTACACCGGTCTGCATCAGACACCGGAGATGATCGCCACGGCGGCGGTGCAGGAGGACGTGGACGTCGTGGGCCTGTCGATCCTCAGTGGCGCGCACATGACCCTCATTCCGCGAGTGCGCGAGCTGCTGGCTGACATGGGGCGGGAGGATGTGCTGCTCACTGGCGGCGGCATCATCCCGAAGGAAGACATCGAGACCCTGCAGAGGCAGGGCGTCGGGAAGCTCTTCGGCCCCGGCACTCCCACCACCGACTTGATCGACTACATCAAGGAGTGGTTCGCGGCGAGAGAAGGCGCGTCTTCCGGGCCCTCGCGCGCGTGACGTCACGGCTTCGTGCGCTGAGCGATGAGACGCGCGAGCTGGAGGCGCGGCTGCGACTCGGCGGGGGTCCCGACAAGATCGAGCGGCAGCATTCGCAGGGAAAGCTCACCGCGCGCGAGCGCATTACCGCGCTCTGCGACCCGGGCACCCCCTCGCTCGAGATCGGTCTGCTCGTGGCGTATGATCAATACGACGGCCAGGCCCCGGGCGCCGGCGTCGTCATCGTCGTCGGCATCGTCAGCGGGCGCGAAACGGTCATCGTCGCGAACGACGCGACCGTCAAGGCGGGATCATGGTGGCCAGAGACGATTCGGAAGATCCTTCGCGCCCAGGAGATCGCGATGCGCTGCCGCATCCCGATCGTGTACCTCGTCGATTCCGCCGGCGTGAACCTCCCGTACCAGGGCGGCGTCTTCCCCGGGCAGTACGGCGCGAGCCGCATCTTCTACTACAACTCGATCATGCGGCGGTACCTCCACGTCCCGCAGATTGCCGCGGTGATGGGGCCGTGCATCGCCGGGGGCGCGTATCTTCCCGCGCTCTCCGACGTGATCCTGATGGTCGAGAACACCTCCTTCATGGGTCTCGGCGGGCCGAACCTGGTGAAGGGTGCCACCGGCCAGGTGGTGGATGCCGAATCACTCGGAGGCGCGCGGACGCACACCGAGATCAGCGCCGTCGCGCACTACAAGGTGCCTGACGACGCTGCCTGCTGCGCGAAGATCCGGGACCTGGTCGACAGGCTCCCACGCCCGTCGGCTGGGCCGATATCGACTGTCAGTGCCCAGTCCCCAGTCCGCAGTCCGCAGTCGCTCTACGACCTGCTCCCGAGCGACCACCGCATGTCCTACGACATGCACGCCGTGCTGCGCGCGATCGCCGACGAGGGGGCGCTCGACGAGTTTCAGGAGGCGCTCGCCCGCGAGATGATCTGCGCCGACGCGAGGATCGACGGGCTGCCCATCGGCATCATCGCCAACCAGCGCGGCCTGGTGAAGGGACGCGCCGGCGAGCGGCCGCGCTTCGGCGGGATCGTCTATGCCGAGAGCGCCGAGAAGGTGGCGTTCTACATCGACCGGTGCGACCGGCAAGGCATTCCCCTGTTGTTCGTGCAGGATGTCTCCGGGTTCATGGTGGGCACGGAGGCCGAGCACGAGGGGATCATTCGCGCCGGCGCGCGCTTTGTGGAGGCGATGGCGACCGCGCGCGTCCCGAAGCTGGTGCTGACCGTGAATCACGCGTCTGGCGCTGGATACTACGCGATGGCCGGTCAGGGATTCGATCCCGACTTCATCTTCACCTGGCCCACGGGGCGCATGGGTGTGATGGAGGGCGAGTCCGCCATTCAGGCCGTGCATGGCCCGGCGCTCGAGAAAGCGAAGCGCAAGGGACAGACTCCCCCGGACCTCGCGGCGGCTGTCGAGGAAATGCGCGCCGACTACGAGCATCAGCTCGACGCGCGGTTCGCCGCCGCCCGCGGGTACGTCGACGCGATCATCTATCCCGAAGACACTCGCGTGACGCTGTCGCTCGCCCTCCGCGCCGCACTCCAGAACCGCGGGCCCCACCTCGGCGCGTTCGTCCTGCCTCCCCATCTCGGTGAGGACGCATGAGCCGGATCGTGCGCGTCGCGGCGGGTCAGGGCTTCTGGGGCGATTGGCTGGAGGCGCCGCGCCGCCAGGTCGAGGGCGGCCCAATCGACTACCTCATGCTCGACTATCTCGCCGAGGTCACGATGTCCATCCTTCAGAAGCAGAAGGAGCGCGACCCCGCCACGGGATACGCTCGCGACTTCGTGGGCGCGATGGAGAGCGTCTTTCCCGCCGTGGCCGATCGCGGAGTGCGCGTGATCGCGAACGCGGGCGGCGTGAACCCGCCGGCCGCGGCGGCCGCGGTGCACGCGGCGGCACGCAAGCACGGGGTGGCGGATCGCATTCGCATTGGCGTCGTGACCGGCGACGACGTGCTGCCGCGGCTCGATCAGCTCCTGGCCAAGGGCCACTCGCTCGCGAACATGGATACGGGCGAGCCATTGTCGACCATCCGCGATCGCGTCCTCTCCGCCAACGCCTACATCGGCGCCGGGCCCATTGTGGAAGCACTTGGCAAGAGAGCCAACGTCGTGATCACCGGCCGGTCCACCGATACCGCGCTCACGATGGCGCCACTGCTTCACGAGTTCGAGTGGAAGCGGGATGACTGGAACCGGTTGGCGGCGGGAATCGTCGCCGGCCACATCATCGAGTGTGGGGCGCAATGCTCAGGGGGGAACTGTCTCTTCGATTGGCGCAGCATCCCGGACCTCGCCGACGTCGGTTATCCGATCGTCGAGGCCGAGGCGGACGGTACCTTCCACATCACGAAGCACCCGCGCACCGGCGGGCGGATCTCGCGCCACACCGTCATCGAGCAGCTCGTCTACGAGATGGGCAACCCGCACGAGTATATCACCCCCGACGTGATCGCCGACTTTACCAGCATCAAGGTGGAGGACGCGGGGCCCGACCGCGTTCGCGTGTTTGGCATTACGGGCAAGGCGCCCACGGACAAGCTCAAGGTGTCGATTGCCTATCGAGCGGGCTTCAAGGCGATTGGCACGCTCGTCTACGTCTGGCCTGACGCGATCGAGAAGGCGCAGGTGGCCGATCGCGTCCTCCGCCAGCGTCTCGACCGGTTGGGGCTCCGCTTCGACGAGATACACACCGAGTTCCTTGGCGCGACGGCGACGCATGGTGCGCTCGCGGGAGACGGACGCGACGCGCCGGAAATCCAGCTGCGCGTCGGTGTGCGGTCGAGCGATCGCGCGACGGTCGAGCGGTTCACGCGGGAGATCGCCCCCCTGGTGCTCAACGGTCCTCCGAGCGTAACCGGGTTCGCCGGCGGCCGGCCGAAGACGGAGGAAGTCGTCGCCTACTGGCCGGCGTTGATCGACAAGCGTGAAATCACGACGCAGGTGGAGATGTTCTCCCCATGAGAGTGCGGCTCGTCGACATCGCGCACGCGCGCTCCGGGGACAAGGGCGACACCGCCAACGTCGGCGTGATCGCCATGCGCAGCGAATGGTATCCGCTGCTCGAGCGGCACCTCACGCGCGAGCGGGTCGCGGCGCATTTTCAGGGCATGATCACCGGAGCGGTCGAGCGATTCGAGCTGCCAAATCTCGACGCCCTCAATTTCCTCCTTCACGGGGCATTGGGCGGCGGGGGCACGTTGTCGCTCAAGACGGACGCGCAGGGCAAGGTCTTCAGCACCGCGCTCCTGCGCATGGTCCTCGATGTGCCTGACGAGGAGGCGCGCCGATTGACGCTGCCCGGGGGCGGGACGTGACGCGTGTGCGAGTGTCCCGCGGCGAAGGGGTGGGCCGCATCACGTTGGCGCGGCCGGAGAAGAAGAATGCGCTCGACCGGCAAATGGCCGAGGAGATCGTGCGCGGTCTGGAGTCGCTGGCCGCGGATCCGGACAGCCGCGTCGTCCTCATCGAGGCGGAGGGCGATGACTTTTGCGCGGGCGCCGATCTCGAAGCCCTCGAGGCGCTGCTCGACTCCGGCCGCGAGGCGCAGCTCGAGGATGCGCGCGCCCTCGGCCGCATCTTCACGGTGATTCGCCACCTTTCGATCCCGGTCGTTGCCGCGGTCCGCGGACGAGCGCTGGCCGGAGGTGCCGGCCTCGCGAGCGCGTGCGACATTGTCCTCGCCCATCCCAACGCATCGTTCGGGTATCCGGAGGTTCGAATCGGCTTCGTGCCGGCGATGGTGATGACGATCCTGCGCCGCATCGTCCCGGAACGCCAGGCGTTCGATCTCGCGATGACGGGGCGCACCGTGACGGCGACGGAGGCCGAACGGCTCGGGCTGGTGAGCCGGGTCATCGCGGCCGAGCAGTTCGAGGCGGGTGTCGATGACGTCTGCCGGACAATCGCGAAGTCGCCCCCCGAGGCGGTGCGCCGTACCAAGAAGCTTTTCTACGAGCTCGAGGGGAGACCGTTCGAGAGCGGCATCGCTCACGGCGCGCAAGCGAACGCGGACGCACGCATGACCGATGAGTTCCGGAACGGCGTCCGGCATTTCCTCCAGCGGAAGCGAGGTGCCTCATGAGCATGCTCGTGCGCCTCAAGCTCGCGCTCTTCGTCATCGGTCTGATCCTGTGGGCGTGGGGCTATCGGTCGGACGATTCGTATTTTCGCATCGCCGGCATTGTGGTGTTGGCAATCGCCTTCGTGCTGCGGTTCGTGGGACGCCGTCGCCGTACTCCGGACACCCGAAAGGACCATCCTCCGAGCCCGTAGGACGCAGTTAACCGCCCCTCGGTCCCCCGGCGCCGCGGTTCGCTTGTTGCGGGGGATTAGGCGCAACCCGGGAGGCTCACAATCATGGCTGAAGCGAAACGTCGTCGTCGTCGCACCACTCCGGTCGAGATCGGGCCGGGCGAGGCTGACCGCGACATCCTCGACCAGTACTTTGCCGAGGCGAGCAAGTACCCCCTGCTGAATGCGGCGGAAGAGAAGGAGCTGGCCAGGCGCATCCGGAAGGGGGACCAGGACGCCATGCACGAGCTCGTCAAGCGGAACCTGCGCTTCGTCGTTTCCGTCGCCAAGAAGTATCAGAATCGCGGACTGCCCCTCATCGATCTCATCGGCGAGGGGAACGTCGGGCTGCTGACCGCCGCCCGGAAGTTCGATCCGGATCAGGGGGTGAAGTTCATCTCCTACGCGGTGTGGTGGATTCGTCAGGCGATCCTGTCGTCGCTCGCGCGGCAG
>DATBIU010000049.1:0-4498 GCA_036556765.1 Gemmatimonadaceae bacterium
GAGGCGATGGCGAGCGGGGTGCCGGTGGTCTGCACGCGGTGCGGCGGGCCCGAGACATCGGTCATCGACGGCGAGACGGGTTTCCTCGTCCCCATCGGCGATGTGCGCGCGTTCGCCGATCGCCTCGTGAGGCTTCTCTCGGACGAAGCACGGCGCCGGACGATGGGGGCCGCCGCCCGGGAGCACGTCGATGCGAACTTCTCCCTGGAGCGGACCGGCGCCGCGTTCCTCGAGGCGTATGACGACCTGCTCGCGAATGACGCCCGCGTTCCGCTCGAGACGCTTCGCCCCGCGGCCACGTGACGACGATCCTCACGCTGGCCGACTACTACCTCCCCGGAACGCACGCCGGCGGCGCCCTGCGCTCTCTCGCGAACCTGATCGCGACCCTCGGCAATGAGCTCGACTTTCGAGTGATCACGCGGGATCGCGACTGGCTGTCGGACCAGCGGTACCCGGGGATCACGCCAGGTACGTGGGAGCCGGTTGGGCCGGCGAAGGTGATGTACCTCGCGCCGGAGGACATCCGTCCTTCCACGCTGCGTCGGGTGATCGCGCAGACTCCGCACGACGTGCTCTACCTCAACAGCCTGTTCTCGCGCGTGTTCACCCTCGGCGTTCTCGCGTACCGGCGCGCGGGGATGATCCCCGACAAGCCAGTCGTTCTCGCGCCACGGGGACAGCTCACACCGGGCGCGCTCGGCATCAACGCGCGCAAGAAGGGTGCATTTCTCGCCGCCGCGAAGCTGGCGGGACTCTACCGCGGCATCACCTGGCAGGCGTCGAGCCCCGACGAGGAGCGAGAGGTGCACGAGTACTTCGATACCCCGCGGGCGCCAGCGCACGCGGTCGTGGCCCCCGACCTGCCGACGCCGTGGGACCAGCTGGCCGTCGTCACGCACCGCCGAAAGATCGCGGGCTCGCTCGCGGCCACGTTCATCTCGCGCATCGCGCGCAAGAAGAACCTCCTCGGCGCGATCGACCTCCTGCGCGGGACCACGGGCGACGTCGCGTTCGACGTCTACGGCCCCGCCGAGGACCCGCAGTATCTCCGTGAGTGCGAGGCCGCGATGGCGACGCTCCCGCCTAACGTCCGGGCCCGGTACGCCGGCCCGCTGGAATACGATGAGATCGCGCCTGCCTTCGCACGCTACGATGTCTTTCTCTTTCCCACGCTGGGCGAGAACTTCGGCCACGTGCTCATCGAGTCGCTGGCGGCCGGATGTCCCGTGGCGGTGAGCGACCGTACGCCGTTTCGCGACCTCGAGGCGCGCGGCGCCGGGTGGGTGGTGCCGCTCGAGGATCCGGATCGCTACCGGCGGGCGCTCGAGCGCTGCGCCGCCATGGGCGCCGACGAGCATGCCCGGATGAGCAACGCGGCGCGAGACTATGCGCGCCGCGTCATCGAGGACCCCACGCCCATCGAGCAGAACCGGCGTCTCTTCAGCTGCGCTGCCAGTCGTGCGGGGGCTTTACCTCCGGTCGAGCGAGCCGCCGCTCAGAACATGGCGTAGATGAAGGACGAGACCTCGGCCGATTCCTCCCGTCGCTCCGCCAACGCGCGCGTCATCGCGGCGAGGTCGTCGGCCAGCGCTCGCAGCTCGGGATGGTCGCGCCACATCTCGTGTAGCTCGCCGGCCAGGTCGTCACCGATCGCAAAGACGTAGCCTTCCCCCCGCGGCCGCTCGGTCCAGTACGAGGATCGCGCGCGGTCTGGCTCCAGCGCGAAGAACGACACGCCCCGTGTCCGCAGCGCTTCGGCGGCGGGCACGATCCGATCGTGAAAGAAGCGGCGCAGCTCGCGCTCCTGCGTGTCGTCAGTCAAGCTCGAACTCCTTCATCCATCCCTCGTCGGTCGCCACCGGCGGCTGATCCGCCTTCTCGAGAATGCAGTCCTCGAGCACGAGCATGTCGATCTCCGAGCGCATGAAGCACCGGTAGGCATCCTGCGGCGTGCAGACGATTGGCTCGCCGCGCACGTTGAAGCTCGTGTTCACGATCACGCCATAGCCGGTGAGGCGCTCGAATTCGGAGATCACGGCGTGGTAGTCGGGCTTGTCGTCGGGGTGTACGGTCTGAATCCGCGCGCTGTAATCGACGTGCGTAACGGCCGGAATGTCGCTGCGCGCCTGCCGAACGACGGCGAGCATGTCGTCATCGCCGGCCTCGAACGCCGCGCGGTCATCCCGCTGATGGCGGTCCTCGCGAACCGGCGCCACGAGCAGCATGTAGGGGCTCTCGCGATCGAGCTCGAAGTACTCCGACACCCGCTCGGCGAGCACGGACGGCGCGAACGGACGGAAGGACTCCCTGAACTTGATCTTCAGGTTCATGAGCGCCTGCGTCTCGGGGCGACGCGGGTCGCCGAGAATCGAGCGGGCGCCGAGGGCGCGCGGTCCGAATTCCATGCGCCCCACAGCGTACCCGACGACGCGACCGTCCGCGATGGCGGACGCAACGACGCGCGCGCGCTCCTCGTCGTCCACACGACGATAGGGGTACTGATGGCGATCGAGGAACGCGCGAACCTCGTCCGATCCGTACCGCGGCCCCAGGTAGCTCCCGCGCTGCGCATCGCGCCCCACCTGGTTGCGACGCCGCTTCTCCCCGAAGTGGTGGTGCGACACGAGCAGCGCGGCGCCGAGGGAGCCTCCGGCGTCGCCGGCGGCAGGCTGAATCCAGATGTCGTCGAACACGCCCGCCCGCAGCAGCTTGCCATTGGCCACGCAGTTGAGCGCGACCCCACCCGCCAGCACGAGATACCTCGACCCGGTGAGCTCGCGCGCGTGCCGCGCGCAGCGCATCACGATGTCGTCGGTCACCGCCTGGATGGAGGCCGCGAGATTCATCTCGCGACGGGTAATGCGTGACTCGGGCAGCCGCCGCGGGCCGCCAAACAGCTCCCCGAATCGCTCGTTGACCATCTCGTTCGAGTCGAGGTAGCCGAAATAGCTGGTGTCGAGCCGGTACGATCCGTCGTCACGCACGTCTATGAGCTTCTCACGAATGAGATCCGCGTACACCGGCTCGCCGTACGGCGCGAGGCCCATCAGCTTGTACTCGCCGGAGTTCACCTTGAACCCGCAGAAGTAGGTGACGGCGCTGTAGAGCAGTCCGAGCGAGTGCGGGTAGTCGAGCGAGCGCAGCAGCTCGATGCGATCCCCCGAGCCGTGCCCGATCGTCGTCGTCGCCCATTCACCCACGCCGTCGAGCGTCAGGATGGCCGCTTCGTCGAAGGGCGACGGATAGAACGCGCTCGCGGCGTGCGACGCGTGATGCTCGGTGAACATCACCGGCACGTCGACCTTGAGCGCATCGCGCACCATCGCCGGGACGTGCATCTTCACGCCGAGCAGCGAGCGCGCCGCCTGCATCCACTGCGCCTCGCCGCGCGGGGCGACGGCGAGCAGCGATTTCATCGCGCGGTCGAGCGTGAGCAACGGATGGTCGTAGAAGACCACCGCGTCCAGCTCCCGCGCCTCGATGAAGGCCTCCTCGAGACAGTAGTTGATCGCGTTCACCGGGAACCGCGGATCGTGCTTGCGCCGGGTGAACCGCTCCTCGTGCGCGGCGGCGATGATCTCGCCATCGCGCACGAGCGCGGCGGCGGAGTCGTGGTAGAGCGCCGAGATCCCGAGAACCGTCGTCATGCCGGTACGGCCGCGGGCGAAGCGAGGAGGCGCTCGACGGCGCTGGCAATCGACCGGGCGAGCAGCTCGTGCGCGCGGGGTGTCGGGTGGACGTCTCGCTCGAAGCGAAGCGAGCGCCGCTCGGGCGCGGGAAGCGCGTGAAGGTCTGGCAACGGATCGTGCACGTGTGCTCCGGTGGCGCGGGCAACCTCCGCGAATCGCGCCTGATAGGCCGATGCGTCGGCGATGCCCTCGACGTAGTGGTAGAGCGGGAGCGGCACGATCAGTACCGGCACCGCCGATTCGGAGATCCACCGCTCGAGAATCGCGCGCATCAGCCGCCACGCCGGATCGCCGGCCGAGTCATACGCGGGCAGCGGATTCTGGCCGATGGCGCTCTGCAGCAGCGACTTCACGCCCGGCCCGAGGAGATTCAGGGCTCGCCTGACGAGCGGCAGGTCTCCCCCCCGATCCACGTGCTGTCGCTCGTCGGGCGGGAGCGCATCGAGCGAAACCTGCTCGGGGGGCACAGGAACGTTGTGCAGCGACAGCTGGTCGCTCCCATCGAGCGTGAAGTACGGCTTGGCCAACGCGACGTTCGCACCGTCCGCGTTCTCGAACAGACGATAATGCGCCACCACGCGTCGGATGTTCTCGACGAGCACCGCGATGATCACGAGATCGTGCTCGATGCGAGGGGCCACGTCGGCGTAGACGAGGTAGTGCTGATCCGTTCCCGTTCCTGGCAGACCGTAATTGTAGACCTCGATGCCTGGGACGTACCGCTCGAGCAGGTCCCCGTACCGGGAACCGTTGCTCACTCCGTCGCCAGCGGTGTAGGAATCGCCGAACAGCAGCACGCGACGACG
>DATBIU010000050.1:0-6210 GCA_036556765.1 Gemmatimonadaceae bacterium
CGATCGCGACCCGGCGCCCTCGATTCCTCGATCCCTTGGTCCCTCGACCCCGGCTACAGATCGAATCTCGCCATCGCTCCCTTCAGGCGCGACGCAATGCTCGCGAGGTGCTGACTCGACTCGGTGACGTGCATCATCGAGGAGGTCTGCTCCTCGACCACCGCGCTCACCTGCTCGGACGTCGACGCGTTTTGCTCGGCCACCGACGAGATCGCCTCGATCTCGCGCGCGAGCGACTCCGCCTCGTTCTGCTGCGAGACCGCCGACTCCACGATGAGCGCCACGGCGCCGCGGCTGCCCTCGATCTCGCGGGCGATCTGCGTGAGCGCCGCGGTCGACGAGCGGATGACGGTTTCTCCGCTCGCGACGCTCGTACTCACGTCGGTGATGCGCTCGGCCGTGCGCATGGAGGCGTTGCGCATCTCCACCGCCAGCTTGCGAATGGTGTCGAGCGCCCGGGCGCTCTCGCCGGCCAGCTTCCGGACCTCGTCGGCGACGACGGCGAATCCCTTGCCATGCTCGCCGGCGCGGGCCGCCTCGATCGCCGCATTGAGCGCGAGGAGATTCGTCTGGCGCGCGATGCCGGCGATGGTGTCGGTGATCTTCCCGATCCGCTGCGACTTCTCCCCCAGCTCGGCGACCGCGGGCACCGCCTCACGAGTGACCGACGCGATCTCGCCCATGCTGGTGAGCGCCTGCTCGGCGGCCTGCGTCGCGCGCCGCGCGCTCGACGCCACGCTGTCGGCTGCCCCCTGCGCCCGCCGCGCGTGCTCGGACACGCGCAGTGCCCGCTCGGCGACGGTGCCCGAGATGTTGACCACGTTCTGAATGTTCCGGGTCTGCATCGATGCCGAATCGGCGATGCTCTGTGCCGCGCTCGCGACTTCCTGCGTGGAGGCGGTCATCTCCTCGGCGCCGGAGGCCAGCTCCTCGGCGGTGGCGGCCACTTCACTCGAGCCGGCGTCGACGTCCCGCAGCAGCACGCGAAGGCCGGTCGTCATCGTGCGGAAGGCGTCGGCGAGGCGGCCCACCTCGTCGGCGGACTTGAACGCCAGCTCCTGCCGAAGGTTTCCGCGGGCGACGGCCTCGGCGTGGGACGCGACCGCCTCGATGCCGCGCGTTAGGCGGCCGGCCGTCCATCCGGCGATCACGATCCCCGAGATCATGATCATCAGCGGCAGCCAGGCGAGGTTGCGAATCTGCACCCCGAACTCGCGCAGGAAGTTGTCGGCGCGCAGCGTGGCGATGACGAAGCCTGCCGCCGTGCCGTCGGACCGCACGATCGGGGCGACCGCCGTGAGGACACGTCCGCCCCCAGCGTCGAGATAGAGCGGCGTCGTCCCGCCGTTGTTGTGATTCAGCGAATCGGCGAGCCCCTCGGGGGCGTCGAGCAGCTGGCTGTATTGCGGCTGCCCCGCCTTCCATTGCGAGTGCACCAGGTAGCGATACCGAGCCTGCTGCCGCCGCACGATCGCCAGACCGTTCGTCAGCTCCGCGAGATTGCCTCCATTGGTGAGCCACAGGCGCGCCAGCGTGCGCTGCGCGAACACGAACGCGGCGCCCGTGCGCCCGTCGGGGCGCGCGATGACGTCGATGGAATCGGAGGGAATGGCGACCGCCGCACTCCGGGCGATGGCCGAGAGCCGCATGGCATTGAGCTCGGTCAGTCGCTCGCGCCCGGCGAAATAGATCGGTGTCAGCACGAGGACGAGCGTCGCGATGACGGCCGCGCCGGTGAGCGCGACCATTTTGCGGCGAAATGGCTGCCGCGATGCCCACGAGCTGAACGACCAGGACAGGGGGAGCCTCCGGGACGGTCGCCTTCGAGTGGCGGCCAGGAAAATCGACGTGCTGTCGGCACTCATAGAACGCTCCGCCAGTCCCGCACGTAACGCTTGGTGCCCGAGTTGGCCGTCGGTAGCTTTCCCGCCGACTGCACCGGGAGAGAGCGTGTACGAAGGGCTAATGATCAGCGTGTCCGGCGTGCGCGGCCGAGTGGGCGAGGCGCTCACCCCGGAGGTCGTGGCGCGATTCGCGGCCGGATTTGGCGCGTGGGCGGCGGACCGCGCGACCAGTCGCGCCATCGTGGTCGGACGAGACTCGCGCGTGTCCGGACCCATGTTCCATCGCGCCGTGATCGCCGCGTTGCAATCGGTGGGGTGCGCGGTCATCGACATCGGGCTCACGACGACGCCCACGTGTCAGCTCGCCGTCGAGCACCACCACGCGGCGGGTGGCCTCATGATCTCGGCCAGCCACAACCCGGTCGAGTGGAACGCGCTCAAGTTCATCGGGCCGAGCGGCGCGTTTCTCGAGGCGCACGAGGGCGCGGAGATGCGCCGCGTCGTGGACGGGGAGATCCCCCGCGCTTCCTGGGATCGCCTCGGGGCGGTGACCGAGGATGGCGCAGCGATCGAGCGGCACATCGAGCAGGTCCTCGCCATCCCATTCATCGACGTCCCGGGCATTCGAAAGCGGCGGTTCAAGGTCGCGCTCGACTGCGTCCGGGGGGCTGGCGGACGGATCATTCCCCCCCTCCTCGAGCGCCTCGGATGTGCCGTGACGGCCATCCACCTGGAGCCGGACGGCCGTTTTCCGCGCCCGCCCGAGCCAGTAGCCGAAAACCTGCAGGAATTGGAACGGCTCGTGCTTCACAGCGGGGCCGAAGTCGGAATGGCGGTCGATCCGGACGTCGACCGGTTGGCCCTGGTGTCTGAGGAGGGGAAGGCGGTGGGGGAGGACTATACCCTGGCGCTCGCCTCTCGTGTCGTTTTGAGACACCGAAAAGGGCCGGTCGTGGCGAACCTATCGACGAGTTTGATCCTCGACGACGTGGTCAGGGAGGCCGGATCGAGAGTGATCCGGGCGCCCGTGGGCGAGGTCAACGTGGCGGTCCGCATGCGGGAGGAGCATGCGCCTGTCGGTGGCGAGGGGAATGGGGGCGTGATTCTCCCCGAGCTGCACCTTGGCCGAGACGCGCCGATCGGTGTCGCGCTCATCCTCCAGTTGTTGTTGGAGGACGACACGCCGCTGTCGGTAATTGTCGGGCGCTATCCCCGGTATTCGATCGTCAAAGACAAGATGGACCGCCCGAATGTGTCGCTCGAGGCGGTGTATGAGGCGCTTCGGAAAGAGTTCGCCGATGCGGCAGTCGATATGCAGGACGGATTACGACTGTCGTGGCCGGACCGGTGGGTGCACGTCCGGCCGTCGGGAACCGAGCCGATCGTGCGGGTCATCGCCGAGGCGCGGACGGAGGAGGCAGCGAACGAGCTCGTGACCCGTGCCTGGGCGCCGGTGAAGGCGCTGAAATTGAGCGGGTAACCCTGGATCCTGGAACGAACGCCCCATGTGTGGAATCGTCGGTTACGTCGGGCCGCGCATCGCGATGCCCTTGTTGGTCGAAGGACTGAAGCGCCTGGAGTACCGCGGATACGATTCGGCGGGGATTGCCGTCATGAACGGCAAGGGCGTGGAGACGCGTAAGGCAGCGGGAAAGATCTCGCAGCTCGAGTCCGTGGTGCTCGCCCACCCGGTGCACGGCACGCTCGGAATCGCCCACACGCGCTGGGCCACGCACGGTGCGCCGACGACGTGCAACGCGCACCCGCACCACTCCTGCGATGATGCCATCGCCGTCGTGCACAACGGCATCATCGAGAATGCCTCGACGCTCCGAAAACTGCTGGAGGATCGCGGCCACGGGTTCCGGTCGGAGACCGACACGGAAGTGCTCGCGCACCTGATCGAGGAGCACTTCCACGGGAATCTCGAGACCGCGGTCATCGATGCTCTTCGTCACGTCGAAGGGACGTACGGCATCGCTGTCGTCTCGAGTCGCGATCCGAACAAGATCGTGGCCGCCCGCAAGGGCAGCCCGCTTCTCATCGGCCTCGGGGATGGCGAGTTCTTCGTGGCGAGCGACGTCTCGGCGATTCTCGCCCACACGCGCCAGGTCGTCTATCTCGATGACGGGGATGTCGCGGTGCTGTGCCGCGACGGATATCGCCTGCTCGACGTGAAGGAAGCGAGCCACGTGGATCGCGAAGTGAGCCGCGTGGACTGGGAGCTCGACATGATCGAGCGCGGCGGCTTCGCGCACTTCATGCTCAAGGAGATCTTCGAGCAGCCGGCGAGCGTGCAGAACACGATGCGCGGGCGGCTCCTGGCCGAGGAGGGCACGGCCAAGCTCGGTGGCTTGAACATGAGCGCCGAGGACCTGCTCCACTTCGACAACATCGTCATCACCGCCTGCGGCACCAGCTGGCACTCGGCGCTCATCGCCGAGCACATGATCGAGGAGTGCGCTCGGGTACCGGTGGAGGTCGAGTACGCGTCGGAGTTCCGGTATCGCAACCCCATCATCAACGATCGCACGCTGTGCATCGTGATCTCGCAGTCGGGCGAGACGGCGGACACCTTGGCGGCCATGCGCGAGGCGCAGCGTCGCGGGGCTCGCGCGATCGGCATCGTGAACGTCGTCGGCTCGACGATCGCGCGCGAGTCGGACGGCGGTGTCTACATCCACGCGGGGCCGGAGATCGGCGTCGCCTCGACGAAGGCGTTCACGAGCCAGGTGATGGCGCTGGCGCTGTTCACCCTGAAGCTCGGCCGCTTGCGCAGCCTGTCGGTCGTGCAGGGGCGAAACATCGTGCAGGCAATGCACGCGCTGCCGCAGCAGATCCAGCAGATTCTCGATGCCGCGCCGACGATCGAGCGCATCGCCGACGAGTTCAAGGACGCGACGAATTTTCTGTACCTTGGCCGCGGCTACAGCTTCCCGGCTGCGCTCGAAGGCGCGCTGAAATTGAAGGAGATCAGCTACATCCACGCCGAGGGCTATCCCGCCGCGGAAATGAAGCACGGCCCGATCGCGCTCATCGACGAGAACATGCCGGTCGTGTTCATCGCGCCGCACGATTCGGTGTTCGACAAGATCTGCTCGAACATCCAGGAAGTGAAGGCGCGAGGCGGGCGGGTGATCGCCATCACGAGCCGCGATGAGCCCGCGCTCGAGGGGCTGCTCGACTACGAGATCCGCATCCCCGAGACGATCGACATGTTCACCCCCGTTCTCGCCTCGGTGCCGCTTCAGCTGCTTGCGTACTACATCGCGGTGAAGCGGGGCGCGAACGTCGACCAGCCGCGGAATCTCGCCAAGTCGGTGACGGTGGAGTAAGAAAACCACAGGTGCTCGAGGTGCTCAATGTGCTCGAGGTGCTCGAGGGCTCTCCCTTGAGCACCTCGAGCACATTGAGCACCTTGAGCACCTCACATCAGGGGCGACCGCTTGCGCGTTCTGGTTCAGCGAGTATCGCGCGCCGAAGTGCGCGTGCGGGAGAACGGGGTGGGTGCGCGCACGACGGGGCGCATCGCGGCCGGGGTCGTGCTCCTCGTCGGCTTCACGCACGACGACGACGACACCCGCCTGGCGTGGATGGCCGACAAGGTGATCGGCCTGCGGATCTTCGGCGACGCGGAAGGAAAGATGAACCTCGCAATCGCCGATGTCGGCGGTGCCCTGCTGGTCGTGTCGCAGTTCACCCTCTACGGGGACGCGGATAAAGGGCGACGTCCCAGCTTCATCGCTGCTGCCCGCCCCGAGATCGCCGAACGCCTCTACGGGCGATTCCTCGACATGCTCGCCGAGCGGGGGATGCGGGTGGAGCGCGGGGAGTTCGGCGCGATGATGGATGTGGAGCTCGTCAACGACGGGCCGGTGACGCTGTGGCTGGAGCGGTGACACCGCGCGTTCTGCTGGCGTCGTCGTCGCCGAGGCGGCGTGAGCTGCTGACCATGATCGGCATCGCGCATGAAGTGCTTCCGGCCGACATCGACGAGGCGTACCTCCCGGGCGAAACCCCGATCGCCCATGCCGAGCGTCTCGCGCGTACCAAGGCGGACACCATCGCCCAGGTGGCGCCGGACGCGGTGGTCATCGGTGCCGACACGATCGTCGTGATCGACGAGGACGTGCTGGGCAAGCCGCGGGATGAGTCGCACGCGGCCGCGATGCTGCGTCAACTCAGCGGCCGCACCCACGAAGTGTATACAGCGGTCGCCGTGGCGCGCGGCAAGCGCATCGACTCGGCCGTGGAGGTGGTGTCCGTCACCTTTCGGGAGCTGATGGACGAGGAGATCCGCTCGTACATCGCGACGCGGGAACCGATGGACAAGGCCGGCGCGTATGGCATTCAGGGCTACGGCGCC
>DATBIU010000051.1:0-12513 GCA_036556765.1 Gemmatimonadaceae bacterium
TGACGCCGCACGCCCAGAAGTTCATCGGACCGATGACGTTCCAGGCGCTCACGCGGCGCCCGGTGTTCACCGATCTGTTCTCGCTCACCGAGGAGGCCGAGATCGGGCACATCCAGCTCGCCGATCGTGCGGACCTCGTGATCGTCGCACCGGCGACGGCGAGCCTGATCGCGCGGCTCGCGGCCGGGCAGGCGGCGCTGGAGAAACGCTAAGGCGCTGGGAAAGCGCTGAGGGCGCTGGAGGAGCGCTGGGGTGACAGCGCTTTTCCAGCGCCCTCAGCGCTTCTCCAGCACCCCCGATTTCTCCAGCGCCCCCGATTTCTCCACCGGGATCTCGTGCACGTAGTACAGCGTCGCGAGCCCGATTTTCCGCAGCACCGGCAGCGAGACGTTGAACACCGGCACCCCACCCGCCGTGCGCCCCTCGAACGCTCCGGTATGCGCGTGCCCGTGGAACACCACGGTGGCGTCGTAGCGATCGAGCGGCTCGGCGAGGCGGTCACATCCCAGGAAAGGATAGATCACCTCGGGCTCGCCGGCGACCGTTCCCGCGATCGGGGCATAGTGGAGCACGGCGACTCGCACCGGGGTGGCGAGGCGGCGGAGGCCCATCTCCAGCCGCTGCACTTCCTCGAGCGTCGCGCTCACGAACGCCTTCGTTTCCACTTCGCCAAACGAGGTCAGCGCTGCGCGCCCGAACCCGCCCATGAACCCCTTCGTCCCGACGAACCCCACGTGATCGTTGAGCTGAAAGGGATCGCCGACGAGGACGTGGATGCCGCGCGACCGCAGGATCGCCTCGCCCTCGGCCGCCTGCCCCGCCTCGTGATCATGGTTTCCCAGAACGGCGGTGATCGGTGTCTTGACGTCGGCGAGCTCGCCGATGACGGTGCGAAACTCCGCCGGGAGACCGCGGCGCGTGAGGTCCCCGCACAGAACGAGCACATCAGCGTCGTCATTCACCCGGGCAAGGTGGTCGCGAAACGCACCGCGGTCCTCTTCGCCACAGTGAATGTCCCCGACGGCGGCAACGCGCACGACGCGGTCCGACGTCCGCCGCTGCGGAAGCTCAGAGGTGTTTGATACGGGCGTCATACTCGTCCACGATCGGTGATCGCTCCATCCAGACGTCGCTCGCCACGATCGACCGGACGGCCGGGTGTGCCTCACGACGACGCACGCTCTCCTCACGCTCGTCGCGGAACTCCCATTCGGTGACGTCGATGTTGAAGCTGAACCGCGAGATCAACGTGCCACGCGTCACCCGGTCGCCGGTCCGCGGGCGCGCGACCTCCGCGGCGGCCCGCTCCAACAGCTCCTCGTGCACCCAACGCGGGATGGCGCCGTCCACCTCGGGATACACGTACATGAAGATCTGCAGCTGAGCGAGCAGGAGGGGCCAGTGCTCCGCGACGCGCGCGAGAAGCCGCTCCCAGTTCATGGCGTGCCCGACGCAGGCAATGAGGTGAACGATATCCCCCATGTCCTGGCGATGCCGCTCATGGATGAAGAGTCGATGCCAGAGCAGCTCTTCGGCTGGCGCAACCCGCACCGGAGTCGCGGCGAGGATCGCCGGCCGGCTGTGCTGATACCACCCCGCATCGATCAGCGCCAGCCCGTTTCCCATCCCGAAGATCAGGTCGATGAACGGGTCGCCCTCGAACGCTTTCGCAAGCCAATGCGGCTGTTCCAGGCGTGTGGTGAAACCCGCCTCGCGCAGCACGCGCGCGGCGGCCACAGTATGCTCGGGCTCGACGAACACATCGAGATCCTTCGTGTCGCGGTAGATTCCCGTGTGCTCGTAAATCGCGTACGCACCGGCCACCACGTACGGAATGCCCCGCTCGTTGAGCGCCCTCAGGCCGCGCTTGTAGACCTCGCGCTCCGCCTCCGGCACCCAGAAGTCGCCATGGGTGACCGACTTCTTCTCTTCCTTGGTGAGGTCCTGCATCCGCGGGACGCGCGTGGCGTTCCCTCCGTCTCGCGCCATCAGCGCCGCCTTGGGACGAGTCGCCCGCACGTCAAGGCAAGGGTTGCGCCGTCCAGCGGCGTGCGTCTCGTGCCGGCACCGGCTCCCCTGCGGTCGCGATCAACCCCTCGAGGTCCAGCTCCGTCGAGGGCATCACCTGCGCCTTGAGAACGACCTCCATCTCCCTCAATGCGTGCGCCGCCTCGGCGGGATTCGCGGACGCCACGCAGTCGGACGGGACGACGAGTGCGTAATCCCGCATGTAGGCGTCGTTGGCCGTGAACAACACGCAGATGTTCGCCTGGACTCCGGTCATGATCAGCGTGCGCGCGCCGAGGTAGTCCAGCAGAATATCGAGCTGGGTCGAGAAGAAGCCCGAATGCTTGGGCTTGAGCACGAAGTAGTCGTCTTTCTCGGGGTGCAGGATCTCGGCGACCGGTTGCCCGGGCACGCCATCGTGAAGCACGTGATCGAGCACCTGGTTCAGGTCCGACTGCCAGCGTCCGAAGTTGTCGTTGACGTACACGGTCGGGATGCCCGCGTGCTTCGCGCGTCGCTTGAGCGCCGCGATGCTACGCGCCATTGGCAGCGCGTGCTCGAGCAACTCACGGCCGGTGTCGAAATCGAGCGCGTTGATCACGTCGATCAGGATCAGCGCAACGGGCGATTTGTCCGGCGCGTTGCCGTGGAGGTCGGGATTGGGCCCGGCGGCGTTCGTCATCAGCGGCCCGCTCTCGTCGGATTCACGACGTCGCGAAGTCCAGTCGCGCCCGCCACGGACCACGCACCGGACTCCCGGATGACTGACAGGCGAAAATCCGCGTCCTGTCGCTCACCGTCGACCCGAACGCGCACCACGGCCGTATCGCGCGTTCGCTCCGTAACGGTTGCATCGACGTCGTCGACGCGGCCGAACCGTGATCGGAGGCTCGCGGAAGCCTCACGCATGGTCTCGCCCGACGTCCACGGCTCGGCGCCCCGAGCGAGCATCGCCCGCGCCGGCTCCACGCGGCCCAGCGCGAGCGCCCGCACGAACTCCTCGGCGACCACCTCCGGCGGGGACACGAAGATTTCGTCGTCCCCGAGGCCGAACACGACTCCGCCCACAAGTGCGAGCGAGAGGGCTACAATCGCGACCGCGCTGACGAGGCCCTTCATCGGTCCCGCGGACGAAGCCGCACCCTCACCCATTCGGCGTCGTTGCGCTGCACAGGCTTCGCCCAATCGTGAAACACGACGGCGAGAATTCCCTCCTCCTCCAGACGCGCCCGCTTGATCTCCGCCCACCGTGCGGCCGACACACCGGCGAGCCGCAGCGCTGACGCGATCTCCTTCCGGGTCATGCGCTCACGGAGCATGGCGCGGCGCCGGGGGATCCCGTTCTCGAGAACGACCGGTGGCTCGCCCTCGACCAGCCGCCATACGCGCAGATCGAGCGTCGCGACTACCGCGATCGCCAGCTGCAACACGGTGAGAGTGCCAGCAGCCACGATGAGCTGCGCGAACGGGATCGTGGCGAGCACGGCGTCGTCGACCAGATCACCGACGATGACCGCGAGCACGAACTGCATGCCGGTGGCCTCCGATACCAGGCGCTTGCCCGAGGCGCGCACCAGCGCCAGCAGCACGACGTAGGCGACGAACGCACGCAGCCCGATCGCGAAGAGCGACATCTACTCGTCCCGACCCAGATGCTCCGGACTGTCGGTGCGATGCTCGGGCATCGGCGTGTCGTCGCCCCCGGTATCGGCGCGGCGCTGCTCCTCCATCGCCAGACCGACGTCCGCCTTTTGCACCGGCTCAGCCCAGTCCTGTCGGATGACGCTCAGCTCCCCATTGTACTCGACGACGGCGACTTTCACCTCCCGCAGGTCGTCCACGCCACGCAAGCGGAGCTCCGACAGCACGTCCTTCTCGTTCATGCGCTCGGCCCGCATTCCTGGGTAGTGGAGCTGCCCTTTTTCGAGGACCACGGTGGGCGACCCTTCCAGCAGGTGGCCGAACCCGTGATCCCAGTACGTGAGCCACGAGTTGCCGTAGTGCAGCAGCGCGATGACGCCGAGGCCGACGAATCCCTGCGCCATCGATACGCTGCCGTAGATGATCTCGTCGACAACTTCGCCGAGCATGATCGCGACGAGGAAGTCGAAGGCGCTGAACATGCCGATCGTGCGTTTGCCGGAAAAGCGGATGATGGCGAGCATCACGGCGTAGACCGCCACCGCACGCGCCGCCGTCAGCGCCAGGTCCCTCGGGTCCATTGAAGCCTCCGTCCGCGTGGTCGGCCGACCGGGAGTGTGCTTCCACCGCGGCGGGTGTGGGTGCAGGAAGCGTGCGCGATGGGGATGAAAAAGCGACGCCGGGTCGGCAATCGACCCGGCGTCGCGAGCATGGAGGCGCGGGGAATTGAACCCCGGTCCGAGAATGGATCCACCACAGCTTCTACGTGCGTAGTCCGCCATTGAATGTCTCCGAACGCTGGCCGGCGGACGGCCCACTTTCGGATGAGTCTCTCTTGATCTCACTCGACGCCGGGAGACGCGACGTCAAGCCAGCCCAGATTTGCGATACCCGGAAGACGCCTTGGGCGAGCTTCTTACCGGGCAGGTGCATAACTAAAAGTTACGCAGCCAGAGCCATGTTAGAGTTGGCAGTTGTGAATCGTCCCGAGGGATTAACCAGGACTCGAGGACCTGGGCACGCGGCCACGGCTTCACCGACCCCGTCGAAGCCAGTCGCCCCCGTAGCCCCAATTCTAGCGGCATCGGGCTTCCGAGTCAACGTCAACCTGCTTTTCGTTACCTGGCGATAACCAAGTCTAAGTTGTTGTTCCAGCTATGGTTGGATCAGCAGTCTTCACGCAGTTTCTGCCGCCGCGCTTGGCCTCGTACAGGGCGCGATCCGCGGCCGGGAAAAGGGTGTCCCGGTTGCTCGTGCTCACGGGGTACGCAGCGACCCCGAACGATGCGGTCACGTCGATCTCCGCGGGCCCAACCCGCACCGGCTGCGAACTGAGCAGTGTGCGCAGGCGCTCGGCTACCTCCCGGGCACCCGACAGGTCAGTTTGCGGCAGAAGGATCGCCATCTCCTCCCCGCCGTACCGAGCACACAGATCGATGTCGGAGCGCAGCGCACCTCCCAGCACCCGTGCGGCGTGCCTGAGGACGGCGTCCCCTGCATCATGGCCGTGCTCGTCGTTCACCCGCTTGAAGTGATCGAGGTCGGCTAGCAGCAGCGCCACCGGCCGTTGGAAGCGGTCGCTCTCCGCCAGCAGGGTCGACAGTCGCTCGTCGAAGGTCCGACGATTCGCCAGACCGGTGAGCGCATCGCGCCGCGCGAGGTCGTGCTGCCGAGAGAACTCCTCGGCCGTCCGCAGGGAGAGCGAGGCAACCCGCGCCAGGAGTCGAACCGTGTCGACCTCACGATCGATGATCTGCCGTGGCGCGTCCCCCTCGATCACGATCGCGCCGAGCACGGAATGATCGCGGCGCAGTGGAATCACGGCGAGGCAGCCGATCTGCCGGCGCGGCTCAGTGTCCGCGAACACCGCTGTGCGCAGCGATGCGCGGTGTGCGTCCTCGAAGACGAACAGCTGGTCGTGTCGGCATGCCCGGGCCACGAGCGATTCGCTCCCAAGGGCGAAGCCCTCCCGCAGTCCGAACGCCGCCGATGCACTGCGAACCACTCCAGTCCCCGCCGCGGCGTCCCACGCCACGAACGCCGATCGCGAGGCGCTGGTAACCTGGAGCGACGTCTCGCACACGGAGCGCGCAAGCGTGTCTACGACGACGCTCCCCTGAATGCGCTCGGCCGCGTCGATGATCGCACGCACATCGGCGGCGCGTCGCGCCGTGAGATGCCGCACCTCGAGCAAGCCCAGCAGCGTTCCGAGGTGCGTGCCGTGACGGCGCACCCAGCTCTTGAGCTCCTCATCGGGAAGCACCGCGCCGCCGGTGACCGTCACGCTCAGGGCGCCGAACAGGCGGTCGCCCTCCTCCACGGGGCCGGCGACCACCACGCCGCCGTGCTGCAGCGGTGCCGCGATCGCCATGCGCTGGGCTCCAGCCCACTGCACCAGCGGAACGCCTTCGCGCTCAGGGAACAGCGCCGGCTCGTCAGGCGAGACGGTCGACCAGGCGGCAGGCTCCATTCGCTCGTCTTCCTCGGCGAGCCGCCAGTAGATGACCTCGTCGGCGCAGAGGCTGTCGCGGATGTCGCGAAGGTAGCGGCTGGCGATGTGCAGGTGCACCATGCCGATCGCTGCGTCGCGCTCCGAAAGCGCATCACCCCGCAGGTCGCTCGCGACGGCGGTCGAGCCGCGCGGCGTGGGCCGCCGCTCGAGGAAGCCCTGCACGCGCCGCATGCGCTGACGGTCCGCCTCCACATCGCGGGCGATCTGGCGCGCGTACCAGAGCGGCCCAACGGCGATCGCCCCCAACATGGCGGTGGCGCTCATGACGGCGGCGACCTCGGGCGCGCGGCCCAGCAGCGAATCGGCCAGGGCGATGCCGAGCACCGACGCTCCGGCCGCGATCGCCCCCGCCCGATACCCCAGCGTCGCGGTGACCCCCATGAGGAGGAGTCCCGCCACCGCCAGGGCCGGTGACCGCAGGCCGCCGCTCCCCTCCACGAGCACGAAGGCGGGCGCCGAGAGGATGGTCAGGATACCGGGAAGGCGTCGGCGAATCGCGGGGGTGAGCGATCGTCCCGCGACCGCGGCGACGACTCCAAGGCCCGCCACGAGCGCGACCAGCGCGGGCCACGTGAGGCGGGATCCGGCGGTGAACTCGGCGCGAGTGGCCGGGTGCACAAACAGCGCGGCGGCCGCGACCCAGAGCGCGGCCGCCGCGATGGAGGCCCAGCGGTGGCGTGCGAGGCTACGAATGAGTGATGCGCGAAGCGGCATAGGCGGCGCCGAACCCGTTGTCGATGTTGACGACAGTCACGCCGGCGGCGCAACTGTTCAACATCCCGAGCAGTGCGGCGATGCCTCCGAAGCTCGCGCCGTACCCAACGCTCGTGGGAACGGCGATCACCGGAACGCGGACGATGCCGCCCACGACGGACGGGAGGGCTCCCTCCATCCCGGCGACGACGATCACGACCGAGGCTCGCGTCAGCACATCGCTGCGTGACAACAGCCTGTGGATTCCAGCGACGCCGACGTCCGTTAGGCGTTCGACGCAGTTGCCCAGCGCGCGCAAGGTGACGGCCGCCTCCTCCGCCACTGGAAGGTCGCTGGTGCCGGCCGTGACGACGAGGACCGTGCCCGTACCTTGAGGAACCTCTTTATCAGGCGCTAGATAAGCCGTTCTGCCGAGGTCGTTTAGCTCAACAGTTGGTACGCGCTCGGCAATGGCTCGCCTAACGGGTGCATCCGCGCGCGTGACGAGGAAGCCGTCACGGCGAGCGGCAATCCGATCCGCGATCTCGACCACCTGCTCGGTGGTTTTCCCCGCGGCCAGGATCACCTCGGGGAATCCGTGGCGCACCGCCCGGTGATGGTCGATGGTCGCGAATCCGAGATCCTCGAGCGGGGAAATGGCGAGCGCGTCCGCGGCCAGCTCGGCCGGCATCTCGCCGGCTGCGACGCGCCGCAGAAGCTCGAGCGCGCGGTCCCGATTCACGTCAACGCGGGCTCGCGCTCGCTGGGCGCTTCAGCGGCCTCATCGCCTGGCTCGTCACGCTGCATCGAGTCGAGGTACGCGTCGAAGATTCCCTCGACCTGCGCCAGGGAATCGACGGCGTGCAGCTGCCGGCGAAGGTCGGCCGAATGCGGAACCCCTTTGACGTACCAGCCCAGGTGCTTCCGGAACTCGATCGCCGCTCCTCGCGGATCCTGCTCATAGGCCTCGGCCATGCGCGCGTGCTCGATCGCGATCGCGAACCGCTCCTCGATCGGCGGCGCGGGCGGCATCTCCCGTCCCTCCAGGAGCGCCCGGGCCTGCGTGAAGATCCACGGCTGCCCAAAGGAGCCGCGCGCGATCATGACACCGGCACACCCGGTTTGCTCCCGCATGCGGAGGGCGTCGTCGGCCGTCTTGATGTCGCCGTTGCCGAGCACTGGGATCTCCAGCGCGTCGACGACCGCGGCGATTTCATCCCAGCTCGCTGCGCCCGTATACATCTGGGTGCGCGTCCGGGGGTGCAGCGCGAGCACCTGGGCTCCCGCATCCTGGCATCGCAGCGCGATCGCGACGGGATCTCGCAGCTCCTCGCTCCAGCCGCTCCGGATCTTCACCGTGACCGGCAGATGCGTCGCGCGCGCCACCGCGCGAATGACCCCCTCGACGAGTGAGAGGTCCTTCAGACAGCCCGACCCGCCGTTCCGCCTCACGACCTTCTTGACGGGGCACCCGAAGTTGATGTCGATGAACTCCGGGGCGAACACGTCGGTGACGAGGGCCGCCGCATCCCCCATGGCCGCCGGATCGGAGCCGAAGATCTGCACTCCGATGGGCCGCTCGTCAGCGCCGAACCGGAGCTTGGCGATCGTGGCCTCGTTCTCGCGCCTGATACCTTCAGCCGAAAGAAACTCCGTGACCACCACGTCGGCACCAAAGCGGCGGCAGAGTCGACGGAACGGCGACTCCGAGACGCCCGCCATGGGGGCGAGGTAGAGCGGAACGCGGTACGGAAGCGGAAACGGGAAGGCCATGATGGAAGCTAACGATGCCGCGAAACGCGTGCAACGACATGATTTGACAGCGCTTACAGACTCCGATATGTTGCGCGGCACTCTGCGTCCTCCCCCTTCTGCGCCCGGCGCACCCATTCATGGAACTGCGTGAGTTCTTCTCCGATGACGCCATCAAGCTCGAGCTCGAGGGCAGCACGAAGGACGATATCCTCAAGGAGCTGATCGGCTTGCTGAAGCTCGACGACAAGTCGGAGGGGATGCTGTTCAAGATGTTGAAGCGGCGCGAAAACCTCGGGTCCACCGGCATCGGCCGCGGCATCGCGATTCCCCACTGCCGCTCACTGGTGGTGAGCAAGCTGCGCGTCGCGTTCGGTCGCAAGCGTGAGGGGATCGACTTCAAGGCGATCGACGAGAAGCCGGTGAACTTCTTCTTCCTGATCGTCGCCCCGCCCCTCGAGGTCTCCAACCAATATCTCCCCGTCCTCGGCAAGATCGCGCAGTTCTCGAAGGAGACGGACGTGCCACAGCGCCTGATGGCGATGGGGTCGCCGAGGGAGTTCATGGAGCTGCTGAAGGAAAAAGGGGTCTAAGGGGTCAAAGGGATCGAGGGGTCGAAGGGAAGGAAGCGCGGCGGCTTCGCCGCCGGCGCATCATCAGATGACCCTCGACCCACCCCCTGGCCCGTGGCCCTGGGCCCTGGGCCCGGTGGGAGTGAGCGCGCGCAGCGCGCTCACTCCCACTCGATGGTCGCCGGCGGCTTCGAGCTCACGTCGTACACGACGCGATTCACGCCGCGCACCTCGTTGATGATGCGGCTGGAGATGCGCGCGAGCACGTCGTGCGGGAACGGGTACCAGTCCGCCGTCATTCCGTCGCGGCTGGTCACGGCGCGCAGCGCAACGACGTTCGCGTAGGTGCGGAAGTCCCCCATCACACCCACGCTCTTCACCGGAAGCAGCACCGCGAACGCCTGCCAGATGTCGTCGTACAGCTCGGCCTCGCGAATGCCTTCGAGGTAGATCGCGTCGGCCTGGCGGAGCGTGTCCAGCTTGTCGCGGGTGACGTCCGAGAGCACGCGGATCGCGAGCCCAGGACCGGGAAAGGGATGACGGCCGACGATCTCCTCGGGGAGACCGAGCTCGCGCCCCACCTTGCGCACCTCGTCCTTGAACAGCTCGCGCAGCGGCTCGATGAGCTCGAACTTCATTCCTGGCTTGAGCCCGCCGACGTTGTGATGGGTCTTGATCGTCACCGAGGGACCGCCGCGCGGCGACACCGACTCGATGACGTCCGGGTAGAGCGTGCCCTGCACCAGGAAGCGCGCGTCGTGCCCGGCCTGCGCCGCCGCGTCCTCGAAGACATCGATGAACGTATGGCCGATGCGCCGCCGCTTCTCCTCCGGATCGCTCACGCCGGCGAGCGCTCCCAGGAATCGGTCGCTGGCGTCGATCGTGACGAGATCGATGCCGAGGTGGGCGCGGAAGGTGCGCTCCACCTGGTCGCGCTCGTGGAGTCGCAGGAGACCGGTGTCGACGAAGATGCAGGTGAGCTGATCGCCGATGGCGCGGTGCACGAGCGCCGCTGCCACCGCCGAGTCCACGCCGCCAGAGAGTCCGCAGATCACGCGCGAGCTCCCCACCTGACGAGTGATCTTCTTCATCTCCTCGTCGATGAAGGTGCCCGTCGTCCACGTCGGCTCGGCGCGACAGACCTCGAACAGGAAGTTCGCGATCACTTCCCCGCCCCGCGGCGTATGCGCCACCTCGGGATGGAACTGCACGCCGAACACCGGGCGCGTTCGATGCCGGATGCCGGCGATCTTCACGGTCCCGCTGCGCGCGGTCACCTCGTATCCGGAGGGAGGTGTATCGACGTGATCCCCGTGACTCATCCACACGGTGACACGCTCGCGCTCACCAAAGCCCTCGAACAGTTGTTGTGGCTCGAGGATCTCGAGCTCGGCGCGCCCATACTCGCGCGGACCGGGCGTCACCTTGCCCCCCTCCAGGTGGGCGATGAGCTGCATTCCATAGCAGATGCCGAGCACGGGGGCGATGTCGAGCAGGGCTGGATCGGCGCCTGGGCCGTCGTCGTCGTACACGGAGCTCGGGCCCCCACTGAGGATGATCCCCGTGGGCCTCCATTCCCGGATCCACTCGAGCGATCGGGTGTGCGGGTGAATCTCGGAGTAGACGCGGGCCTCGCGCACGCGCCTGGCGATGAGCTGGGTGAACTGCGAGCCGTAGTCGAGGATGAGAATCCGGCTAGCCACGGCTCCACTCCGGTCCTTCGAGACGGATCACCTCGAGCGCTCTGGACTCCAGGTCGAGGATGGCGGCGGTCGGCGCGCCGTAGAGCCACCCACAGGCTTCGCCCGGATTGATGATCATCGTGTCGCCGCGCACCCGCATCTCCTGCTTGTGCGTGCATCCGTGAACGACGACCGCGTGCGCGGCGAGGGACCGCTTCTGCACGTCGCCGATGTCGTGCACCACGAGGATACTCAAGCCGCCGAGCTCGACGCTGTGGGGCGACTCGTAGAGCTCGAACGCGACCCCCTTGGCGGCTTCCGCCTGAAGGCCCTGCCGATCGCCGTCGTTGCGCCCAAACACCCCCGCGACGGCCACGTTCACGGCGCGCAGCGGGGCAATCGCAAACGGGGCGCACCAGTCACCCGCGTGCAGCACGAACCCCACTCCGGCATCGGCGAAGCGGCGCGCAAACTCGGCGATCGCGGGGACACGGTCGTGGGTGTCGGCAAGAAGTCCCACACGCATCAGAGGCGTCTCCAGTCTGGCGCGGTCCGCTCGTGGCGCACGAGGTCGGCGTACGTCTCGCGCTCCCGCACGATGGAGTAGCGATCTCCTTCGACGAGCACCTCCGGCGGGCGCGGCCGGCTGTTGTAGTTCGACGCCATCACGAACCCATATGCTCCGGCGGAATGCACCACCAGCAAGTCGCCCTCCGACACCGCGTCCATCGTCCGGTTCAGCGCAAGGAAATCGCCGCTCTCGCACACCGGGCCAACGACATCGTAGGTCTCGGTGGCTCCCCTCGGGTGTGCCGCCGAAATGTGATGGTAGGCCTGATAGTGCGAGGGTCGAAGGAGGTCGTTCATTCCGGCGTCGGTAATGACGTACTCTCGCCCGCCGCTTCGCTTCCGGTAGAGCACGCGGGTGAGCAGCACCCCGGCGTTGCCGACGAGATACCGACCGGGCTCGACGATGAGCGCGAGCCCCGAGGCGGCCGCCTGCGGCACGACGGTCGCCGCGAACGCCTCCGGATTCGTCGGCTCCTCGCTCTCGTACGTCACCGCGAGGCCCCCCCCGACGTCGAGATACTGCAGGTCTCGGCAGCCGAGGTTGCGCAGCGCGGCGACGAGCTCGAGCATCCGTCGCATCCCTTCCTCGTACGGATCCAGCGCCGTGACCTGTGAGCCGATGTGCATGTCGACGCCGCGCAGGGCGATTCCCGACATCTGCACCGCACGACCGGCGACGCCGAGCGCCTCATCGTACGGAATACCGAACTTCATGCCGCGCTCGCCGGTCCGCGTATATGGGTGCGGCGTATCGACGGTGACTTCGGGATTGACGCGGAGCGCGACGGGGGCGATGCGCCCGGTGGCGCGCGCGATGCGATCGAGCTGTCGGAGCTCCGCCTCCGATTCCACGTTGAACAGCAGCACACCGGCCTCGAGCGCGTCGGCCAGCTCCTGCTCGGTCTTGCCGACGCCACTGAAGACCACGTCCCGCCCCGCGAATCCCGCGCGCAGCGCTCGCTCGAGCTCGCCGCCCGATACGATGTCCACTCCGGCGCCGAGGTCGCGAAGCAACGCCAGCACCGCGAGCGACGAGTTCGCCTTCACGCTGTAGTGAATCCGATGCTCCGCCCCCGCCAGGGCC